>JASHUH010000083.1 GCA_030040115.1 Acidobacteriaceae bacterium
GAGCTTGTAATCGCCCTCGCCGGTTTGGATCAGCACCCGTCCGGAAAACAGGAGAGGGTTGGGCGTGGAGTAAACGACGGTGTGGCCGAGGGTCCTTACCCCCTGCGATCCGTGTACGTCATAGAAGCGCGCGGTGTGCATGTTCAGGCGCATTTCACCGTGCGAAGCGTCGATCAGCACGTCCTCAGGGCCGCCCGTGACCTGGATGTGGTCGGCTTCGAGCTCTGTCGTGGCGCGGTTGTAGGTCACCTCGTCGGCGGTTAAAACGTAGCCGCGGTAATGGAACACCACCTTTCCGGAAAGCGTGACGGTGTCGCCGATCCAGGTCTGGTTTTCCGCTTCCCACTCGATAGGCGTTCCGGAGGGCGGCGCGGGTTCCGGCTTGGCAACGGGCAAAAGCTCCTGGCCGGGATCGTCAGGAAGTGAAGAAGAAGGCGAAATTTCTACGCCCGTGGGCTCGGCGTCCGATTGGACGGTGGGTTGGCTCTGGGAAAGAGGTAACCCGTTGGTCAACTCCTGTCCGTCAACTTGCGGATGACAGAGGAACAGGAGCGTGATAAACACTAAAGTACGAGGACGCATCCCAAGCCAAGTCTCGTTTAAGGCTCAGCATAGCAAAGCAGGCTTGGAGGGGAAGCGCTCCGCGCCGCTCTGGCGCTCAAGAAAAAGCCGGGGAAGGCTTCGTCCGCAGAGGCGGTTGGCTGCGAACGCCGGTGCTTTTTCTCCGCGAAAGACTCCTTTCCAATTGGTGAACCATCTGCGTAATCCTCGGGCTCGATTCCCGGAAGACGCGGGGATGAAAAATGGGGCTGGACTTGCCTGGCGTCCTGCCCCCCCATGGAGAAGGGACAGGAGCAGCCTTGAGCACATCCGTTAATCCGGCAAGACCGTCGCCTTTGTGGAAGCAGGAAGTGAACCGGCGTGTCGCCGAACATCGCAGCCGCAAGGGCTGTTCGGCGGGGGAGTCGAAAACGCATGCCGAAACCCAGAACGGCGCCAACCCCCGGGCCATGGAGGCTGCAGCTCGCGTGGCGGCGCGCTTCGCCCAGGCGCCCAGCTATAGCGATATGCTGGCCGACGAGGCGCGCGCCGCCTTGCGCGCCGCCGAGGCTGCTTCGCAGGCCGCTCTGAAGGCCAGGGCGGCCGCGCAATCCGTGCTTGAGGGCATTGAGGCCGCAGCGTCGGCCGACGCCGCCGGCGCTGAGCCGTTTGTCGGCGGGTTTTCCCATCAGGAGGAATTCTCGCGGCCGGCAACAGACGTGGAGCCAGAGACGGCGTGGTCCAAGACGGCTGCCGAAGCCTACACGGCGGCGCAAATTGAGCCGCCAGCGCTCACTGTTCGTTGGGATCCGGAGTTGCCGCGCCGGCAGGCTACACCCGCGGGGCTGCATGCGGCGCACGGCGGCGCGGTTTTTGAAATGGCCTTTAAGGAAGATCGATCGCGCGCAGCCGCCGATGCTCTGGAACCGGAGACGGAGGAGATTGAAGCCGTCGAGCCGGCCCAGCCCATTCATGCCAATCTCATCGAGTTTCCCCGTGAATTGGTGGCGACGCGCAAAATGCGTCCGCGGCTGGCGGAGGGCTCGAATGCCGCTGCGGAACACGGCGTGCAGTTAAGCATCTTCGAGGTGGATCCGGGCGCGATTTCCCTGGAGCTGTTACCGGACAGCGCTGACGCTGCCGCCCCGGTTTGGGCGAGGCCGCAGTGGTCGGGCATCCAACTCGAAGCGCAACCGGAGTATGAGGCCCCCACGCTCTTGGTCCAAGCTGCCGCCGCGCCGGAGCCGGTGTTGAGCGCCGAGGCGGCCCTGGAATCCCAACCAGTCGCGCAGCCCGAGGCGGCGCCCTTTCATTTGCGGCTGATGGCGGCGGTTGTCGACAGCGCCTTGATCACCGGCGCCTTCCTGGGCGCCGCCACAATTGCCGCTTCCCACGTGCAGATGCTCCCGGGCCTGCGCGAAGCTTCGGTGGCCGCAATTTGGGGGCTTGCCGGGATCGGATTCTTGTATCATGCCTTCTTCTTCACGCTCGCCCGGGCCACGCCGGGCATGCGCTACGCGCGCATCCGCCTGCGTACGCTCGACGGCCAAATCCCCACACGCAGGCGGCGCATCCGCCGGCTAGCGTCCCTGCTGTTGTCGCTGGCCCCAGTGGGTCTGGGGGTGGCTTGGATGCTTTTCGACGATGAGAGCCTGAGTTGGCACGACCGGCTGTCGGGAACGCGGCTATGCAAAAATTGAAGTTTTGGCATATACTCAGGTATATGCCGATTGGGCGGAGGGTCCAGTGGCGAAAACAGCCAAGATCTTTATGAACAACCGCAGCCAGGCTGTGCGCCTTCCCAAGGAATTTCAATTCGCAACGCGAGAGGTTTACATCCGCAAACAGGGGGAGGACGTAATCCTTTCTCCTCGACCCGCGGATTGGTCTGAGTATTTGGCGTCGAACTCAGTCGCCTCGAAGGAGTTTATGGAAGGGATCGAGGATTTGCCTGTGCAGGAGCGCTCGTTTTAATGGCGCTCTACATGCTCGATACGGACATCGTGTCCTACGCAATGAAGCGGTCCAACGAGGCAGTGCTGCGAAAGCTCAGGGCGACTCCCGTGACTGCGGTGTGTATTTCGGCCGTCGCGGAGTCCGAGTTGAGGTTTGGCGTCGAAGCCTCGCCACGCCGTCATGCCGACATTGAGGCGCTGGAGACATTCTTACGGTACACGCAGGTCCTCGATTATCCCGCCGCGGCGGCCCGCGACTATGGCGAAATACGCGCTTACCTCAAAATGAACGGCGCCATGATCGGAGCCAACGATCTGCTCATTGCCGCGCATGCCCGCTGCATGGGATTAACTCTGGTCAGCAACAACACCCGAGAATTCAAGCGCGTGCCGAGACTCAGAATCGAGAACTGGGCCAATCCGATAGAGTGAGCGAACTCACCGCGCCAGCGCCCGGATGGCGCTTACGCCCGCGCCCAGCAGGGCAGTCTCGTCGTCCGGCTCCAGGATTTCGAGCGAATAGCTTTGCAAAGGACTCATGCGCACCATGGTTTCCAGATGGCTGCGCAGCAGGGGCAGTTCCAGGAAGTGCACGTTTTGGCCAGTGAAATAGAAGCGCCCCGGTCCGGCCAAATGAATGAACGAAGCAGTGGCCGCGGCCAGGGCGCGATGCCATAGATCGACGAATTCGCGACAGCGCGCTTCACCCTTTTTTGCGTGGGCAAAGATTTCTTCCGGCTCCATATCGAGAAAGCGCATGCGCATGGCGCGATAGCCCATGATGCCTTCGAGATGGCCCACCCCGCCGCAGCCGCAGAAGCGCTCCTTGGGATCGAGGGTCACGGTGATGTGGCCGCCCTCCCACACTCCTTCGACGTAAGGCCAGCGGCCATAGCCGATGCCATTGCCGATCGTCCACACGCGGGTAAGCTTGTTAAGCTGGCCGCGCGTGGCGGCCACGCCGGCGGCAATCGCGTCGGCGTCATTGGCCACATGCACTGGCGCCGCCACCCCGCGGGCTTCCAGCGCTTTGGCCAACGCTTCGGCCATCCGCATGCCTTTGATCTGGGGCAGGTTCGGCGAGTCCTCCACCACGCCTGAGCGCACAATGCCGGGGACAGCCACGCCGATGGCGTTTGGTGGGTCTCCATCGGTGGTCAGAGGTTGAATTTGCTCGGCCAGCAGCTCCACCAGCTCCGCGGCCGGTATGGGAATGAGCACTTCGCGCGCTTCAGGATCATCGGGATAGCGGGTCGGTTTTCCCGTCAGCCGCTGATCCTGGAGCCTGCCGGCCACGATGTGCTCGGTCATCACGGCGCCGATGGCGATTGTCATACCGGCCCTCCCGCCGATCGAAGCTACTGCGTCTGATAGCGCAACAGCCGCCCCAACCCATTGAACGCCGCGACCTTGTAGCATTCGGCGAGCGTGGGGTAGTTAAACACGGTGTCAATGAAGTAATTGAGATCGCCGTTGAGGGTCATCACCGCCTGGCCGATGTGGACCAGCTCGCTGGCCCCCTCGCCGATGATATGCACGCCCAGAACCTTGCGCGTCTCGCGATGAAAAATCAATTTCAGGCGACCGGTGGTGTCGCCGCGAATTTGGCCGCGCGCCACCTCGCGATAATAGGCCATACCCACTTCGTAAGGCACATCTTCATCGGTCAACTGCTCTTCGGTTTTGCCGATGAAGCTGATTTCGGGAATGGTGTAGATGCCATAAGGATAAAAGCTGGGATTGGAGGTCGCCGCGTGGTCGAAGGCGCGGGCCGCGGCGATGCGGCCCTGCTCCATGGACACTGAGGCGAGCGAAGGAAAGCCCACCACATCGCCCACCGCGAAGATGTGGTCCACATTGGTCATGTAATGCTCATCGACGGCGATGCGGCCGCGGCTGTCGGCCGCGAGGCCCGCCGCGGCCAGGTTCAGATCGTCGACATTCCCCTGCCGGCCCACGGCGTAGAGCAACGCATCGCCGGAGACCCGCTTTTTGCTTTCGAGATTCGCCGCCACGGCGCCCAACGGCAGCTCTTCGACGCTTTCGACTTCTTCGCCCAGGCGCAGGGTCACGCGGCTGTCGCGCAAATGGTAGCTCAGCGTTTCGATAATCTCCTGGTCGGCGAAATCGAGCAGGCGGTTACGTTTTTCGATCAGCGTCACACGCACGCCCAGCACCGCGAACATGCATGTGTACTCGACCCCAATTACACCGCCCCCCACAACAATCAGCGAGTAAGGCAGCGACTCGAGGCCGAGGATCTGATCGCTGTTGATAATGGTGCGTCCGTTGATGGGCACTTTGGGCGTACTGGCCGGCTTGGTTCCCACGGCGATGATGATGCTTCCGGCTTCCAGCGTGATTTCGGCCTGCGGGCCTTCCACCCGCACCTGGTGAGGATCGATGAAACGAGCGATTCCGTGGACGATGTCGATGCCGTTGCGCGAAAGCTGGGCCTCCGTTACGTCGATCTCGGTTTTGATCACCGCCTGCACGCGGAAGGCCAGGTCCGACATGGTGATCTTTTCCTTCACCCGGTAATTCATGCCGTAAATGTTGCGGTAGTTGTAGCCGGAAAGATGAAGTACGGCCTCGCGCATGGTTTTCGATGGAATGGTGCCGGTGTTGATGCACACGCCGCCCACCACCGAGCGCGCCTCCACCACCACCACGCGCTTGTTCATCTTGGCCGCGGCGACGGCGGCGCGCTGCCCCGCCGGGCCGGAGCCGAGGACAATCAGGTCATACTTGACGGCGCTCATGCGCGTCTCTCCAAAGGCTACGCTTCAGCTTGACCCGGGCCCGCATGCAGATCCAGCCGGGTCCGCACTCTGGCGCTGCTTTGCCGGCCGAAGCGCAAAGGAATCGCCTTGCTGCGCAGTTAAGAGGAACATCACCCCGCCCCTCGCAACGGGACGCCTACCCGGAGCCTATCATAGCGTTCCCTGATTCGACGCGGGCTGGATGGGGCGGGTTGCCGCGTCAGGACAAGGCAGCCTTCGCGGCACGGATCGCCGGCAAGGCTGGGCGGAAGAAGACGGAGCGCGCGCCGGGAAGGGAAAGGCCGGGCGATCCGGCCCAGCCCAAAACGCCCTCGTGGAGCACGAGATCTGAAGGCCAGGCGACTTAAAGTTGGCGCACCGGCTCTGCAATGCTCGTTACATGGCTTCGGGACTTTCGATGCCGAGCAAGTTTAGCGCTTGCACCAACTCGCGAACCACCACGGCGGCCGTGGCCAGCAGAAATATCTTTCGCTCCGGGTCCTCTTCGGTGAGGATGCGATGCTTGTGGTAGAAGTTATTGAACTCCTGCGCCAATTGGAAAGCGTGCTTGGCCAGGAACGCTGGTTCGGAGGCGGCAATGCTTTGCTCCAGAACCAGCGAAAAACGGCCCGCGCGCAGCCACAAAGCCCAGATGTCTTCGTTCTCTTCGCCGCTGAGATATTGCGAAAATCCGTCATGCGCAGCGGCCGTGGAGCGCTGGCTCGCCGACTCGCTGACTTGCTGCCCGGTCTGCTTCGCGAACCCCGCCAACGCCGCCTCCGGCGTCGTGGCGCCTTTGCGGAAAATGTTGCGAATGCGGACTACGGCGTATTGGATGTAGGGGCCGGTCTCGCCCTCGAAGCTCAGCGCATCCTTAAAGTCGAAGGCAATGACCGAATTGCGCGTGTACTTGAGCATGAAGTAGCGCAAGGCGCCGATGGCGATCTGCTCGGCGATCTTTTGCCGCTCCGTTTCGTCGCGCCCGGTCTGGCGCGCATCGACCTCGGCGCGCGTGGCGGCGATGAGCTTGTCGATCAGGTCGTCGGCCTTGACGCCGAAGCCTTTGCGGCCGCTGATTTCGATGTAGGGCCTTTTCTTGTCCTCGTCGGAAATGTTGTAGCCGAGTTCCTCAGCGCAGCGCGGCGTGAGCGCCACCATTTCGTAGCTGAAATGCGTGTAGTGGTCGGCTGCGGCGGCGTGGCCCATGCCCCGCAGGGCTTGAATCACGTTCGCCTGCGGATCGGACTGGCGCGCGTCGATAACGTTGTAGATGGCCGTGGCGCCGCCGAAGTGCGGATGATCTGCTTCGCCGTGTTCCGTGGAGATCCAACACGCGTGGCCGGCGTAGCGGAAAAACGGCCTGTAGCCGAAATCCCGTCCCAACAGCCCGAACTTCCACAAATGGTAGGCAATGTCTTTGCCGACATAAGTGACGGTGCCGTTGGAGCGAACAATCACCTTTGCATCGTCGTCGGTTTCTTCCGTCGAGGCTTCGGAGCCCGGACGCTTCATCACCCAGCAGCCGGCATTCTTTCCCTGAGTCACCTGGTAAAGCACACCAGATTGCTCGAGCTTTTGGCGAGCCGCCTCCCAGAATTTCAGGTGCAGTATTTCGCTTTCGCGGGGTAGAAAGTCATACTCGATGCCCAGGCGCAGCATGGTTTCGAGATGGTGGCGGAGGACCGCAGTGGAGATCAACTCCGCAACTTCGGCTATCTCGTTGTTTCCTTTCTCGATTTCGTGCAGGGTGTCTAACCGGATCCTTTTCCGCTCTGCGACTTTTGCCTGATCCTGTTCTGTCGTCTCAAGAGCCATGTACCAAACGTTTACTTGCGCATAGAGTCGCCAGCAAACGTAGTCAATGAGCAGTTCCCGATTGTCAGGATGTTTTCGTGACTCTTGCTCGTGGTACTCAATTCTCTTTTTGATTGCTGGCAGGGTGTGTTGATCGCGAACATTGATTCCGGGAATTGCGTCGAGTTCAAGGTGTTTGAGGGCGACTACAATATCGGCCACCTGCACGCCGGTGTTGTCGATGTAGTTTTGCACATCGACCTTGTAGCCGTCGGCGCGCAACAGGCGCACAAACGTGTCGCCCAGAATTGCGTTGCGCAGGTGCCCGATATGCGCAGCCTTGTTGGGATTGATGCTGGTGTGCTCTACAAGCGCGTGCGGCTGACCCATAAGTCGACGGGGCACCAAGCGAACCCGTTCCGTGTCCACCGCTGCGATGTTCCTCGCCGCCGCGGCGCGATCGAGGCGGGCGTTGATGTAGCCGGCGCCGGCAACCTCGAAGCCGGCGAACCCCTCCACTGCGCCCAGCCCAGTCACAATTTCCTGGGCGATGAGCCGCGGCGCTTTGCGCAGCTTGCGCGCCAACTCAAAGGCAACGGGCGAGGCCACTTCGCCGAAGTGAAGGTCTGGTGGAGTTTCCAGCGGAACGTTGGCCAACTCAAGCGCATAGTTCTTTAAGATCACGGCGCGAATGGCTTCGCCGAGCCGCTTTTGCAGTTCCAGAACCAAATTGAACGCCTCGAAAATCCTTGATTTTCAAGGCGATTCTAACAGACCGCCATGCGTCGCGGGGTTTGACCGGCCTCGACACGACACCCTAAGATTGAAGAGAAGTTACGCGCACGGTTCCTCGCCTGCCGTCGAGGCGAACGCGAGCAAAGATCCCGCCCATGGCCGATTCCGCAACGAGTGCAGACCGGTTTTATCTCACCACGCCGATCTACTACGTGAACGCGCGCCCGCACCTGGGCCACGCCTATTCGACGATTGTGTGCGACGCCATTGCCCGGCGCAAGCGGGCGATGGGGATTGACACCTGGTTTTTGACGGGGACCGACGAGCATGGGCAGAAGATCGAGCGTAGCGCCAAGCTCGCCGGGCGAACGCCGATGGAGTTCGCCACCGCCATCGCGGCGGAGTTTCGCGGGCTGTGGGACCGGCTGGAGCTCACCTACGACGACTTCATCCGCACCACCGAGGAGCGGCATAGGCGCGGCGTGCAGCATTTATTCGCCACGCTGCGCGACCGCGGCTATATCTACAAAGGCTCCTACACCGGCCAGTACTGCGTCAGCGATGAATCCTGGATCGAAGGCCCGCCCGGCACACCTTGCCCCGATTGCGGGCGAATGACGGAAACCGTGAGCGAGGAGAATTACTTTTTCAAGCTCTCGGCCTTCGAACGCAAGCTGCTCGAGTTCTACGAGGCGAATCCGGAGTTCATGGGGCCGGAGTCGACGCGCCGCGAAGTGATCTCGTTTGTGCGCAGCGGGCTCAAAGACCTTTCCGTGAGCCGAACCAGCTTTTCCTGGGGCATTCCCGTGCCCGGCGACGAAAAGCACGTGGTCTATGTTTGGCTGGACGCGCTGGCGAATTACATCACGGCTCTGGGTTATGGCTCGGATGACATCCAGGACCAGGAAAAATTTAAAAAATTCTGGCCGGCCGACATGCACCTGATCGGCAAGGAAATCAGCCGCTTTCACTGTGTCTATTGGCCGGCGTTTCTGATGGCTGCCGGTGTCGCGCCGCCATGCTCGGTGCGCGCCAACGGCTGGCTGCTCTTCGACCAGGGAAAAATGTCCAAGTCGCGCGGCAACATTGTCCGTGCCGAAACCGTCTGCACGGTGTTAGGTGCTGACGCATTGAGGTACTTCTTATTGCGCGAAATTCCCTTCGGGCAGGACGGCAACTTTTCGTTCGACGCGCTGGTGCAGCGCTATAACGGCGATCTGGCCAACGGTTACGGCAATTTGGTAAGCCGGGTGGGGAACATGGTCTTCAAGTACTTTGGGGGCGACATTCCGCACTTTGGAGCGCCTACGGGCGCCGAAGCCGCGCTGCGACTGAGCGCCGAACGAACTATCGCCGCGTTCGGCGCGGCTTTTGACGAGCTGAATTTTGCTGACGCGTTAAAAGGGCTTTGGCTGCTGGTCAGCGAAACCGACGGCTACCTGACCGCCAACGCGCCCTGGAAAAAGCCCTCCGACCGCCCGGCCGCCGCACACATGCATTTGCAGGCGCGAGTGCTGGCGACGGCGGCCGAGGCGATTCGCATCATTACGGCGCTTGCCTATCCCGTGCTTCCGGATGCGGCGGCCAAGGTGTGGCGCCAACTCGGCCAAGGCGAAATCGGCGATGCGGCGCGGCAAGCTTTTTTAAAGGATCTGGCGTGGGGCGGGTTGAAGGCGGGGACACGGTTCGAATTGCCTGCGCCGCTGTTTCCCCGCGCGGAAAGGGATGCAATCGAGCGTATGCAGAATCTTGAAGATGAGAACAACCGCACCGCGATCGACGCCGCCAAGGGCGAAACTGTGGCCCCGGGGCCGGCGACGGCCGCGCCCTCCACAGTTCCCACAAGGGTGGCCAATAAGGACGATGCGCGCGCGGCCGACGCCCTCACACCCACCACCGCTGCCCCCCACGATCCATCGCAGCCGATGGAGACAGCGCAGGTTCACGCGGTTCCGGCGGATCAGGCGAGCAGCCGGCTGAGCGTGACGCCGGCTGCCGCGAGCGCTGGCGCTCCGCAAACTGCGCCGTTAGCTGAGGCCTCCGAGGAGCCGCAGCGAATTTCCATTGACGATTTCGCCAAGGTGGATCTCCGTGTGGCGCAGATCCTGGTCGCCGAACGCGTACCCAAAGCCGACAAACTTTTGCGGCTCGAAATTGACCTGGGCTACGAAAAGCGGCAGATTCTGGCCGGCATCGCGCAGCATTACGAGCCGGAGAAGCTCATTGGGCGCAAGATCGTAGTGGTGGCCAACCTGGCGCCGCGCAAGATGCGCGGGATGGAGTCGAATGGGATGTTGCTGGCCGCCTCACTGCTCGATGGCGCGCCGGTCTTGGCGGGATTCCTGGAAGAAGTTCCGTTGGGCGCGCGGCTGAAGTAGGTAACTACTTCCGTCCAATGTCGCCTGCTTCGAGCCCCCGCGGGGTTATTCCTCGATACACACAAATCGTGCTATCCTTACACATCGAGGAGAGCGCGCCATGCGCACCAACATCGATATTGACGACAAGCTAATGAAGCAGGCCATGAAGGCGACCGGCGCCACCACAAAGAAGGCGGCAGTGGAAGCGGCCATGCGTCTCACCGTCCGTCTCTATACGCAGGGCGAAACCATCAGAAAGCTCCGGGGATTCGGCTGGGAAGGTAATCTGGATCAGATGCGAGAGAGCCGAATACCCGACTTGCGGCAGCAGCCCCGGAGGAAACCGGCGCGACCGCGCGCCTCGGCGGCATAACGCCGGCGCTGCAAAAGACGCTAAAAATCGAGCGCCATGATCATTGTGGATTCCTCAGTCTGGATCGACTATTTGAACGACATAGCCAACCCGCAAACCGTATGGCTCGAAAATGCCCTTGGCTTCCGCGCAATTGGCCTGACTAACCTGATCCTCTGTGAGGTCCTGCAAGGAGTCCGCCACGAAAAGCGTTTCCGGCTCGCCCAGCGGGCTCTCTTGACCCTCCCGGTTTTCGATATCGCGGGAACGCGTCTCGCCATCCGAGCAGCCAGAAACTATCACGCACTGCAACTCCGTGGAGTTACCGTCTGGAAAACGATCGACTGCCTGATTGCGACGTTTTGTATCGCGGACAATTTTGAATTGCTCCATCGTGATCACGATTTTGAACCTTTCGAACAGCACCTTGGCCTTAGGGTGGTTAAGGCATAAGGGTTGGGGTCTTCGAGGTCCCCTGAATCAGAAACATGGACAGGTTTTGAGGTAGCTTTTGCTCATCGATTCTCACGCTCACCTTGACAGCCCACGATACGCCGATGACCGGGCGGCGATGCTGGTCCGCGCGGCCGAAGCGGGCGTGGGCGCGGTGCTTTCCATCGGCATTGGGGAAGGTCCGGCGGAGATGCGCAAGGCGCTCGACCTCTGCCGCGAGTTCAATGCGCAGCGCGCGGCCGGAGGGTGTTTTCCGCAGCTCTACGCGAGCGCAGGCGTGTATCCGCACAATACAGATGAGATGGATGACGCCGTGCTGGCCAGGATGGACGGGCTGCTTGCCCAGCCGGAGGTGATTGCCTGCGGCGAAATCGGACTGGATTATTTTCATGAAGGCGCTCCGCACGATGTTCAGCGCCATGGACTGGTTCAGCAGCTCGAAATTGCCTCAGCGCGCAAGCGGCCCATCGTCATCCACTGCCGGGGCAAAGATGGCGCCAACCAGAGGAATGGAGATGCGTGGAGCGATCTTTTCCAGGTGTTGGCGGAGCACTGGCGACCCACAGGATTGGGCGGCGTCATGCACTGCTTTAGCGGTGGGTGGGATGAGGCGCGGCGGTCGCTGGATTTGGGTTTTCTGATTTCCTTCGCCGGCAATCTGACCTATCCCAAAGCACAGGCGCTGCGCGATGTGGCGCAGCGCGTACCGCTCGACAGTTTGCTGGTGGAGACGGATGCGCCATGGCTCGCTCCGGCCCCGCATCGGGGCAAGCGCAATGAGCCGGCCATGGTTGTGGAGACGGCTCAAGTCTTGGCCGGGCTGCTGCATATGGAACGGCAAGAGATGGCCGCCGCCACCACGAAAAACTTTTTCCGCATGTTTCATCTGCGGCCGGACGTGGGAAACTGATAGAGTTGCACTGGCCGAGCCGGACTGCAGGAGACACCGGCCGGAGTCGAACTCATCGTTGACGAGGACAGTCAGGCCATGGCCCAGGACAACTCATTCGACGTCGTCAGCAAAGTGGACATCCAGGAGGTCCGCAACGCCATCGATCAGGCGCTCAAGGAAATCCGCCAGCGCTTCGATCTGAAGGATTCCCGCTCCGAGGTGAGCCTCGAAGGCGGCGATACCATCCAACTGGCTTCGGCCAGCGAATATAAGCTGGAAGCAGTAAAAGATATCCTGAGCCAAAAGCTCGTCAAGCGCGGCGTCTCGCTTAAGAACCTGACCTACGGCAAGCTCGAGCCCGCAGCCGGGCAAAGCGTGCGGCAGAAGATCAGCCTGCAGCAAGGCATTCCCGTGGAAAAGGCCAAGGAAATTGTACGGCTGATTAAGGATGCAAAGAAGAAGGCGCAGGCCAGCATCCAGGGCGATACGGTGAGGGTTTCGAGTAAGGACCGCGACGAGCTGCAGTCGATTATCGCCATGTTGCGCGCCCGGGACATGGGTGTGGATTTGCAGTTCACGAATTACCGGACGAATTGAAGCGGATGACGGCTGCCGACCCGGGCGACAAGAACCGATACAATCACCCATAACGGTTCCGAAGAGCTTTGAGCACAACCACCATAGCGACGGCAAGGGAGGTTTTCGATTTGCTGCGGGAGGATCTCGTGGCGATCGAGCAGGAGCTGGGGCGCGACGCGGCCTCGAGCGTCAGCACCATTACCGAAATTGCCGAATACTTGCGCGAGGGCGGAGGCAAGCGCATTCGGCCTTCGCTGCTGCTGCTGGCGGCGCATATGCTGGGTTACGGGGAACAGGGGGCTATCCGACTGGGCGCCGCGGTGGAAATGATTCACACCGCCACCCTGGTGCACGATGACATTATCGACGGCGCCGACACGCGACGTGGGCGGCCCTCGGCCAACACCACATGGGGCAACGAGAAATGCGTGCTGGCCGGCGACTGGCTCTACATGCAAGCCTTCAAAGTGGCTCTGGAAGAGCGCAACTTGCGCATCCTGGACCTGATTGTGAGCCTCACGCAGCAGATGGTCGAGGGCGAGCTGTTGCAGATCCAGAAGCTCGGCAAAGCCATTTCCGAAGCCGAGTACTACGACCTGATCTTCCGCAAGACAGCATGCCTGTTCTCGGTTTCGATGCGCATGGGCGCGGTGCTCGCCGAAGCCACGGAAGCACAGGAGACATGCTTGGGCGCTTACGGGCGCGCGGTGGGGCTGGCCTTCCAGATCGTCGACGATGTGCTGGATCTGACGGCGACCGAAGAGGCGCTGGGCAAGCCTGTGGCCAGCGACCTGCGCGAAGGCAAGGCGACGCTGCCGGTGATTCACGCCATCGACCATGGCACGGCGATGGATCGCAAGACCATTCAGCGGGTGCTGGACGATCGCAGCTTCGAGAACGTGAGCCGGCAGGAGATTCAGGAGATCCTGGCGCGCAATGGCTCGGTGGAGTATGCGATGGCGGCGGCCGACCGCTATGCGGCGCAATCACGGCAGGCATTGGCGGCATTCACCGACTCCGATTTCAAGCGCGCCTTGCTGTGGGCGCCCGACTTCGTGGTGGCGCGGGAGAAATAGATGGCGCCGAGAAAACTCACGCAAAACCAGGTTTGGACAGACGTAGACAACTATTTCGGCGATTTGCTGGCGCCCGTGGACGCAGCGCTGGAGGGGACGCGGCAGGCCAATCGCGAGGCTGATCTTCCGCCCATTGAGGTTTCGCGGCTGCAGGGCAAATTCCTGCAGGTGCTGGTGCAGATCACCCAAGCGCGACGAGTGCTGGAGATCGGCACGCTGGGCGGTTACAGCACCATGTGGATGGCGCGCGGGCTTCCGGATGGAGGGCGGATCATAACCCTCGAATTCAATTCGCGGCACGCCGAGGTGGCGCGCAAAAATCTTGAAAATGCGGGTCTGCTTGATCGCGTGGAGATTCGCCTGGGGCGGGCGATCGATAGCCTTCCGGTTTTGCATGCCACGGGCGCCGGGCCTTTCGATCTGATCTTTATCGACGCGGACAAGCCGAGCAATCCGCAATATCTCGAATGGGCGTTGAAGCTGGGGCGGCGGGGAACCGCGATCGTGGTGGATAACGTGGTGCGCGACGGCAAGGTGACGGAGGCGGAGAACACCGACGCTGACGTGGCAGGCACCCGGCGCATGACAGAGATGATGGCCGTCGAGCCGCGCTTGAACGCAACCGTGGTGCAGAATGTAGGCGTCAAGGGCTACGACGGGTTTGCGCTGGCGGTGATGCTTTCCTGATCAGGCGGGTTGGACTACGGGCGAGCTACTCTGCCGGCGCCATGGCTTTGAGCGCCGCAGCGTAGCGCGGGGGCAGCGGCTTACGGTTAAGCTGGTCGTCGCAGACCACGTGGGCGGTTTCTCCCTCCGCCAAAAGCTCGCGCTCTTCTCCCTTTCGATTTGATTCCCGGTAAATTTTATACGCGAATTTGAGCACCGAGCCGCGCACCAGCGCGGTGCTGGTCTCGATGAGTATTTCATCGTCGTAGCGGGCGGGGGCGCGGTAGCGGCAGCGGGCATCGACCACAGGCAGGATGCAGCCGTGATCGAGCTCAAGGCGGCTGTAGGCGAGGCCGAGCGAGCGCAGGAGCTCGACCCGGCCCAGTTCGAACCAGACGAAGTAATTGGCGTAATAGACGATTCCCATCTGGTCGGTTTCGGCGTAGCGCACCCTAACCCGTGTTGTCACTGGCATCTGGCGTTCTCTCTCATGCAGATCATTTCATTGTGCGCCATCGGGACACAATTCGGGTTGAGGGCGGGGAAGGCGGCGACCGGGTTAGATGGCCGTCCCCAGGTCCACCCGTAATTTGTCCATGAGCAAATGCTCCTTCCAGCTCCGCACCCGGCGCCATCGTTTCATCGATCCGGAAAGCCGGCCAGTCGAGCGTAGCCCGAGGTCGAGTACCGCTGTAGACGAGACCAACGGATGGCCCGCTCGGCAAAGTGGCGGAGTTCCTGGAATCGGCGTCAGGGCGGAGCTCCGTGAGTTGCCGCTTCATCGCTCCTCTATGATTGGGAATTAGGTAGCTGGCAACGGCGGCCATAACGGCGGCCATTTCAAGGAGCAGAGATCGACGGCATGAAGGTTGCCATTCAGGGAGAACCGGGGTCGTTCAGTCATGAGGCGGCGGGGAAGCTGGTTCCGGGCGCGGAGATATTGCCTTGCACGCTTTCGGCGGAGGTATTTGCTGCGCTCGTGGGAGGCGCGGCAGACGCGGCTGCGATTCCGATTGAAAACAGCCTCGCGGGATCGGTGGCCGAACACTTCGACCTGCTGCTCGAACACGATGTCCGCGTCACGGCCGAGGCGCTGGTGCGCATTCGGCACAATTTGATCGCGCTTACCGGGGCGAAGACGGAGGAGATCGAACGGGTGTATTCGCACCCGGTGGCGCTGGCGCAGTGCCGGCGGTACTTGGCGGCGCACTCCAAGATGAAGGTCTTGGCCGCGTACGATACCGCGGGCAGCGTTAAGCAAATTGCGGAGTCAGGCGAGCGGCGCGCGGCGGCCATCGCCAGCGCCGCGGCGGCGCGCTGCTACGGGGCGGAAATTCTGGAGGCCGGGATCGAGGATAATGCGGAAAATTACACCCGGTTTTTTCTGGTGCGGCGCGCGGCAGACGCCGGTGGGAGTGGCGAGGCGAACAAGGTGAGCATAGCCTTTAGCGTGGAGAACCGGCCGGGATCGCTGGCGGCGGTGCTGAATGAGCTTGCGGCGATGGGGACAAATTTGACCAAGATCGAGTCACGGCCGGTGCACGGCAAGCCGTGGGAGTACATTTTCTACGTAGACTGCCAGATTCGCTCGAGCGAACAGGCGACGGGGGTGATCGAGGCGCTCGGGCGCCATTGCGGCATGGTGAAGGAGTTGGGACGGTACCGGGGTAAAACCGACTCTGGCGGCTAGAAGCCGGCTCCCGGCGTGTCGCTATGAGCCCGGAGCCTTAAGCCAAGGCTCATAGCGGGGAAACATGGGCGGCGCCGAATATTTGCCGCTGAAGCCGTGCCCGTTCGAGAGCGGCGTTCTCTAAAAGTGATAGGCGATGCCGGCGACGGGCTCATAAATGCCGATCTTGTACCACCGGTTGGTGACCAGCGCCGAGTCGCCGAAGGTGGGAACTTTGGCGACAAAGCTGCGGAATTCGACGCGGAAATCGAAGCTGGGGCTGATTTCGTAAGCGATGCCGCCGCCCCAGACCGCGCCTACCGAGGTTTGCTGTTTGGCGTCGAGGGTTTTGGTGCCGGAGTTGTAAATGGGCACGAAGATAAGCGCCGCCGGCCCAGCCTCGAGAAAAGGATTGAAGTTTTTAAAAACAAAGTACCGCACGTAGGCGCCGGAGATTTCCTGCATGCGGTTGCTAACCAGGTAGTTGTTGGTGTTGCTGATGATGTAATGAAAACTATGCTGGTAATCGATGCCGTAGTTCACCTCCAGGGCGCTGGATGGCGTCAACATGAACCGATAACTGAGCAAGGCGCCGAAGGCCCGGTTGGCGCTCACCAGGACATCGGTGGTGCCAGACATGTAGGGTGTGATGGTTCCCGTTCCGCTGAGGCTGATATCCTGGCGGCTTTCCTGGGCGCGACCCGCGACGGCGCAAAAGCCCAGCAACAAAACCATGAAAGCGATCTTCTTCATTCAGCTCAAATCCTCACGACCGCGCAACCCTCCGGTTGGCGCCGAACATATCGATTGCGGCGCGCCGGCCGCAGCCGAACCCCGCTTTCAGCATTGTAACTGGCCGGAACGGGCGGGAGCGACGGTTGCCAAGGACGGTCTGAGGCTATAGACGCGCGGGCGATGAGAAGGGCGCTTGCCCCAGCAAGGCGGCCCGGCTCATCGGCTGACGCGATTCGCGCCTCAATCGCCGGCGCCTACGCATTCAGCCGGCGCGTTCCACGTGGTAATAGAATGGTGGCCCATGCCGCCTGGCCAAGCCGCGGAGGGTGTGCAGAAAGGCGTTAGCGGCGTAGGACAGCACGGCTTGGCGGCGATGGACGAGGCGGAGAACGCGGCGGAAATCGAGCTCGTCGACAGGGACGCGGACCAGAACGCCGGTTTCAAGCTCGCGGGCGGCGGTGAGATGAGGCACGAGAGCCACGCCGTTTCCCATGGCGACGAAGAGTTTGATGGCCTCGATTGTGGGCAGCTCGATGCCCATGTTGAGCGGAGTGCGATAGCGCTGGAAGGTTTCGATCACTTTGCGCCGCAGCGGCGAAGCGACGTTGTGCGCGATAAAATTCTCTGCGCCTAGATCGTCGATGGAGACGCGTGGCCTGGCGGCCAAAGGATGATTCGGTGAGACGATGAGGGCGAGGCTGTCGCCATAGACGGCGATAGTGCGGAATTGCGTGAGATCGGGGCGGAAAGAAACGACGCCGAGCTCGAAGGCGTGGAGGTTGAGCTCCTCAGGGATGCGCGAGGCCAGCATGCGGTTGACGGTTACGTTGACATGGGGGTAGTCGCGGCGGAAGGCGTCCACGGCCGGCAGCAGGTACATGCAGGTGTACTCGTTGGCGGCGAGCTGGAGATGGCCGCGCTCGAGGCTCTTGAGCTCGTCGAGAGCGCTGGCGGCTTCGCGGCGCAGGGCGAGCAGACGCAGAGCGTAGTCGCGCAGCAGGACGCCCGCGGCGGTGAGAGAGCCGTCGCGAGCGGCGCGGTCGAAAAGAATCTCGCCAATGGCTTCTTCCAGCTTGCGGATCACCTGGCTCACCGCGGGCTGGGTGCGATGCAGGCGCGCGGCGGCGCGGGAGAAACTGCGCTCCTCGGCGACGGCGAGGAAGGTTTCGAGCTGGTTGAGGTCCATCATGCTGCAAGTCAGCGGGTCAGCAAGTCAATGAACCAGCAGGTCACCGGGTTGGAGCGAAACCGGTCTCGGGGAGGTTCAGAACTCCCAGGAGACCGTTGATCAACCGGGCGACTTCCTCGTAGCGATTGATCAATTCTGCCACCCTCGCGGCGTTAGCGCGCCGACCTGCTGACTCGCTGGCTTGCTGACTCGCTATAAGACATTTGAATCGTTCACCCAAAAATTATAACTTTGCCTTATGCAGCGCTCAAGAGAGAGAATAAAGAGACGGTAAGAGAGCTTCCCCGGGCAGGCGCGCCGATGACCTCAAACCAAGTCGTTTTTTTCGACACCACCCTGCGCGACGGCGAACAGTCGCCGGGCTGCAGCATGACCACGCAGGAAAAGCTGACCATGGCCCATGCGTTGGAAGATCTGGGTGTGGATGTAGTCGAAGCCGGCTTTGCGATGGCTTCGGAGGGGGATTTCGCAGCCATTGCCACCATTACGCAAGCCATACGCGGGCCGCGCATTGCTTCGCTGGCGCGGGCCAAGACCGAGGACATTGAGATGGCGGCGCGGGCGCTGCAATTCGCCGATCGGGCGCGGATTCACGTATTTCTGGCCTCGAGCGATCTGCACTTGGAGTACAAGCTCAAGATCGCCCGCGCCGAGGCGCTGGACCTTTGCGGCGAATCGGTGCGACTGGCGCGGTCGCATTGCGACGATGTGGAGTTTTCGCCCGAGGACGCGACGCGCTCGGACCGGAATTTTCTGGTGGAGATGGTGCGCATCGCAGTGGAAGCCGGGGCGGCGACCGTCAACATGCCGGATACGGTGGGCTACTCGACGCCGGAAGAATACGGGCGGATGTTTCGCGAGGTGCGGGAGCGGATTCCGGCCATCGACGAGAAAGGCGTGGTGCTTTCGTCGCATTGCCATGACGATCTGGGACTGGCGGTGGCCAATTCGCTGGCGGCGATTGAGGCCGGCGCGCGGCAGGTGGAGTGCACGATCAACGGCATCGGCGAGCGGGCCGGCAACGCGGCGCTCGAGGAGATTGCGGCGGCGCTTTACGTGCGCGGCGACCATTACGGCGTGTCGACCGGGATCAAGCTCGACCAGTTGTATCCGACCAGCGAAGTGCTCGGCCAGCTCATCACCTTCAAGCCCTCCCCCAACAAAGCGGTGGTTGGCGCCAATGCGTTCGCGCACGAGTCGGGCATTCACCAGCACGGCATGCTGGCGAACCCACTTTGCTACGAGATCATGACGCCGCAACTGGTGGGCGTGGCGCGGACGCACCTGGTGCTGGGCAAGCACTCCGGCCGCGCGGCGCTGCGGCACCGGCTGGAGCAGCTTGGATTCACCGTCAGCCGCGATGAGCTGCAACATGTGTATTACCGGTTTGTGGCCTTGGCCGACCGCAAAAAGAATATTTACGATCAGGATTTGATCGGCTTGCTGCCCGACCAGATTCGCGAACGGCGGCGCGAGCCGGTGGCGGAACTGGACTAAGGCAGGGAACAGGGAACGAGGGAACGAGGGACAAGAGAGCTAGCTGCAGTCTGCGCCTGAAAAACTTGCCTCTAAGCACTGACAACTGATCACTGACAACTGACCAGTGAGAACTGAACAATGAAACTGAAGATTGTGGTAACGGCCGGTGACGGCATCGGCCCCGAAGTGACCGGCGAAGCGGTTGCCGTATTGCAGGAGGTCGCGGCGCAGGGCGGTCACGAGTTCACATTTGCGGAGAAGCGCATCGGCGGGGTGGCGATTGTGCAGGATGGAACGCCGCTGCCCAAGGACACGCTGGATGCGGCGCTTGCTGCCGATGCGGTGCTGCTGGGCGCGGTGGGCGGCAATGAGTTCAATTCCATGGATCCGAGCAAGCGGCCGGAGGCGGGGTTGCTGGCCATTCGCGCGGCCCTGGGCGGATTTGCCAATTTGCGCCCGGCATTCGCGTTCAAGGAACTGACGGTGAACAGCCCGCTCAAGGCGGAGATCGTGGAGGGGGCCGATATTCTCTTCGTCCGCGAGCTGCTGGGCGGGTTGTATTTCGGCAAGCCGCGCGCGTGGGACAAGGCCAAAGGCGAGGCCTGGAACACCATGCGTTACACGCGGGATGAGGTTGTGCGGGTGGCGCGGATCGCCTTTAAGCTGGCCGAGAAGCGGCGGAAGAAGCTGACCAGCGTGGATAAGTCGAACGTGCTGGAAGTCTCGCAGATGTGGCGCGCGACGGTGAGCGAGGTGGCGGCCGAGTTTCCCGAGGTGACGCTGGAGCATCAACTGGTGGATTCGATGGCCATGCACATCATGAACCGGCCGCGCGATTTCGACGTGGTGGTGACCGAGAATCTGTTTGGCGATGTTTTGACCGATGAGTCGGCGGTAATCACGGGCTCGCTGGGCATGTTGCCTTCGGCGACCATCGGCGGGAAGGTGAATCTGTATGAGCCGGTGCACGGCTCGGCCCCCGACATTGCGGGCAAGGGGCTGGCCAATCCGCTGGGCGCGATTCTGACCGTGGCGCTGATTTTGCGCCACTCGGCGGGGATGGAAACGGAGGCGGCCGCGATTGAGTCGGCGGTGCGTAAGGTGCTGGAGGAGGGTTTCCGTACCCCTGATCTTGTGCGCGGAAATAAGCAGGGACTGACAGTGCTCTCGACCAAGGAAATGGGCGCGAAGGTGAGGGAAACGGTCAAGGGGCTGTTGATTGCCATAGCCTAAATGGCGGCGCGATCGATTTCACAGGGAGAGTAGCGGATGCTGAACATGGAGCCGAGAACGGAAGTCGACCCGGCGGTTCACAATGGGCTGATCGTCGATCAGTTCACCCGGCAGGCGGTATTGTTTGCAGAGCGTAATAAGCTGGAGGAGTCGCTTCCGCTCATGTTGCGTTTTTCCGGCGTGTCCGCGAACGACACTGTGCTCGACGTAGCCTGCGGGCCGGGAATCATCGCTTGCGGCTTCGCCGCGCTTGCCGGGCGCGTGACCGGCATCGATCTCACGCCCGCCATGCTGGAACAGGCGTGTGCCCTTCAAGCGGAGCGCTCCTTATCGAATTTGACCTGGGTGCAGGGCGACGTCACGGCGCTGCCGTTCGCGGACAGCAGCTTTTCGATTGTGGTGACGCGCTACACTTTCCACCATTTTCTTTCGCCGCAGGCGGTACTGCGGGAGATGGTGCGCGTTTGCCGCCCAGGCGGACGCGTGGTGGTGTCCGATATCACGCCGGACCCCGCGAAATTAGCCGCATACGATCATTTTGAGACGCTTCGCGATCCCTCGCATGCCCACGCCCTGCCCCTCGACGCTCTGCGCGGTCTTTTCGCGCGCGCCGATCTGCGGCAGGTGGAGATCGAATCTTTTAGACGGGAGATGGAATTTGACTTCCTGCTCTCCGGTTCGTTCCCGAATCCAGGCGATGCGGAGCGGATGCGGGTGATGATTGAAGACGATCTGGGTAAGGACGAGATTGGCCTCGGAGCTCACGTCAAGGACGAGAGGATATTCGTTTCGTTTCCGGTAACGGTGATTGCAGGAGAAAAGGCAATACAAAAGGGATAGAGATGAGCGAAGCAAAGACGTTATTTGAAAAAGTATGGGAGCAGCATGTGGTGGCGGAGCCGAAGGGCGAGCCCACGCTGCTCTATATCGATCTGCAACTGGTGCACGAGGTGACATCGCCGCAGGCGTTCGAGGGACTGCGGCTGGCGGGGCGGAGGGTGCGGCGGCCCGACCGGACGATTGCCACTGTGGATCACAATGTGCCCACCACGATCGAGGGGCGGCTCCACATTGTGGACCAGATTGCGGCCACGCAAATTGCAACGCTGCGCAAAAACTGCGCGGAGTTCGGCATCGAGCTATACGACGTGGACTCGCGTGAGCAAGGCATCGTACACATCATCGGGCCGGAGTTGGGCATTACGAAGCCGGGAATGACGATTGTATGCGGCGACTCGCACACTTCGACGCACGGTGCGTTTGGGGCGCTGGCCTTCGGCATTGGCACCAGCGAAGTGGAACACGTGCTGGCCACGCAAACGCTGCCGCAAGCGAAGCCGAAGACCTTTCGCATTGCGGTGGAGGGTGAACTGCCGCGCGGCGTGACCGCGAAAGACATCATCCTGGCGATCATCGGCAAGATCGGCACGGACGGCGCGACCGGTTGCGTGATCGAATATGCGGGCTCGGCCATCCGCGGGCTCTCGATGGAAGGCCGGATGACGATTTGCAACATGAGCATCGAAGCGGGTGCGCGGGCGGGGATGATCGCTCCCGACGAGACGACGTATGCGTACCTGATGGGCCGGCGATTCAGTCCAAAGGGCGTGGAGTGGGACAAAGCAGTGGCGGAGTGGAGCAAGTTGCCGAGCGGCGCGGGGGCGCAATTCGATCGCGAACTAACGATCGACGCGGCGACGCTGGCGCCGCACGTGACGTGGGGCACGAATCCGGGGATGGTGGCGCCGATTACGGCCGCCGTGCCCGACCCGGCGAGCGCGCCGAGCGAGCAGGAGCGCAAGGGTCTGGAACGCGCGCTCGAATACATGGGCTTAAAGGCGGGCACGCCGATGGAAGACGTGGAAATCGATCGCGTGTTCATCGGCTCGTGCACCAACGCGCGCATTGAGGATTTGCGCGCGGCGGCGCGGATTGCCGCGGGGCATAAGGTCTCAACCCATGTGAGCGCGATGGTGGTTCCGGGCTCGCAGCAGGTGAAAGCGCAGGCGGAGGCGGAGGGGTTGGATCGCGTGTTTCGCGAGGCGGGCTTCGATTGGCGCGAGCCGGGTTGTTCGATGTGCCTGGGCATGAATCCCGACATTCTTTCGCCGGGCGAGCGCTGCGCGTCGACGAGCAACCGCAACTTCGAGGGACGGCAGGGGCGCGGCGGGCGCACGCACCTGGTTTCGCCGGAGATGGCCGCGGCGGCTGCGATTGCCGGGCATTTTGTGGATATTCGCAACTGGCGCGTGCGGGAGTTTGCCGCCGAGGAGGTAAAGGCCTGATGCAACCGTTCAAGGAGTTGACTGCGCTGGCCATGCCGCTGGACCGCGCGAACGTGGACACCGACCAGATTATTCCCAAGCAGTTTTTGAAGCGCATCGAGCGCACCGGCTATGGTGATTTTCTGTTCTACGACTGGCGGACGGATGCGGCCGGCGAGCCGGACCCGTCATTTGTGTTGAACGATCCGCGTTGCATGGGCGCGCAGATTATCATTGCGGGCAAAAACTTTGCCTGCGGATCGAGCCGCGAACATGCGGCGTGGGCGCTTGCGGATTATGGGTTCCGTGTGGTGATTGCTCCGACCTTCGCGGACATTTTTTTCTCGAACGCAGGCAAGAACGGAATCGTGCTCGTACGGCTCAGCGAGGAACAGACAGCGGAGCTAATGCAGAACGCGAAGAACATCCCGGGCTACCAACTGACGGTATCGCTCGAAAAGC
>JASHUH010000084.1 GCA_030040115.1 Acidobacteriaceae bacterium
CTCGTTCCGGATACGCGCAAGACCGAAATTGACGAATTACGAAAAAAGATTTCTCGCGCTTTTAGCTCCATCCCGATGAGCATCGACCTGATCATCGCTTCAGAAGGCTACGCGTCAGAGTTTCTCTCTTCGGTCAACAGTGTCTATTACAGAATCCTTCACGACGGAAAGACGGTCTATGACAGTGGGCATCGATAGACAGGCGCAAATCTTGCTCACCAAGGCCGCCGAGGACGAAGCAGTACTGCAATTGAGCGGAGTTCCGGAGGGACCCTTTGGATTCCACGTTCAACAGGCCATCGAGAAATTATTCAAAGCCCTCCTTTGTCAACTGGGCATCGATTACAAGTACACCCACAATCTCAAAGAGCTGATCGTCCTTCTTCGCTCTGCCGGCGAGGCTCCGCCGGAAGCGCTGGTGGACTTTTCACGGATCGGCGCTTCCGCGGTCACACACCGTTACGACGACATTCCGGAGTTCTATGTCCTGGATCGTGAAGAGGCCAGGGCGGCCGTTCGCCACATCCGAGAGTACGTTACGGGCCGAATCGCGACACTTTCCTCAACGCCTCCTCCGCTACAATAGACTGCAAGCGCCTGCCGGTGAGGGAGCCGAATCCCGACGCCGCCAGGCGCGAATGCCTATTATGCTGGCCCCCAATTTGCCGGAAGCTCTTACGTTTGACGACGTGCTTCTTGTGCCCGCCTATAGCGAGGTGGCGCCGGTGCAGGTGAGCACGCAGACGCAGTTGACGCGCGAGATTACGCTGAACACGCCGCTCATTTCCTCGGCTATGGACACGGTGACGGAATCGCGCATGGCCATCGCCATGGCGCAACAGGGCGGCATCGGGATCGTGCACCGCAATCTTTCCATCGCCGAGCAGTCTGGCGAGATCGACAAGGTGAAGCGCTCGGAAAGCGGCATGATTGTCGATCCGGTGACTATTGGCCCGGACCAGTTGATTGCCAACGCGCTCGAAGTGATGCGGCGGTACAAGATTTCGGGCGTGCCGGTGACACAGGGCAAGAAGCTGGTGGGGATCCTGACCAACCGCGACCTGCGCTTTGAGACGCGCACCGACATTCCGGTAGGCGACGTGATGACCAAGGAGGACCTGATCACGGTGCCGGTGGGCACGACGCTGGAAGAGGCCGAGCAGATCCTGCACCAGCACCGGGTGGAAAAGCTGCTGGTGGTGAACGGCGATTACGAGCTGAAGGGGCTGATCACGGTCAAGGACATTCAGAAGAAGCTGAAATACCCGAACGCCAGCAAGGATGAAAAGGGACGGCTGCGGGTGGGCGGGGCCATCGGCGCGACCGGCGATTTTATGGAGCGGGCCGCGGAGATGGTGCGCAACCGCGTGGATATGCTGGCCATCGATTCGGCGCACGGTCATTCGTCGCGGGTGCTGGAGGCGGTGCGCGAAGTGAAGAGGCGCTTTCCCGGCGTGGCGCTGCTGGCCGGCAACGTGGCCACGTACGAGGGCGCGTTGGCTTTGATCGACGCGGGGGCGGACGCGATTAAGGTGGGCATCGGTCCGGGATCGATTTGCACCACGCGCATGGTGACCGGAGCCGGGATGCCGCAGATTACGGCCATTGCCGAGGCCGCGCGGGCGGCACGCCCGCTTGGGGTTCCGGTGATTGCCGACGGCGGCGTCAAGTACTCGGGTGAAATTACCAAAGCTATTGCCGCGGGGGCGAGCACGGTGATGATCGGCTCGCTGTTTGCGGGCGTGGACGAGAGCCCGGGTGAAACCATTCTTTACCAGGGGCGCAGCTTCAAGACGTATCGCGGCATGGGTAGCTTGAGCGCAATGAGCCAGGGTTCGGGTGAGCGATACTTCCAGGGCAGCGCCGACATGGCCGACGCGGAAACCACCACCGAGGGCGTGGTGCAGCGGGAGCGCGCCAACCAGAATCGCCTGGCCAAATACGTGCCCGAAGGCATTGAGGGGCGCGTGCCGTATCGCGGGCCGCTGGAGTCGATGGTGTTCCAATTGGTGGGTGGCCTGCGCTCCGGGATGGGTTACCTGGGCTGCGCGACCATTGTGGAGTTGCAAGAGAAGGCGCGGTTTGTGCGCATTTCCGGCGCCGGGTTGCGCGAGAGTCACGTGCACGACGTGATCATCACGCGAGAGGCACCCAACTACCATGTCGAATAGCGGACGGGGCGCGAAATATTGGATCAGCGCGTGGTGGCCGGTGGCTTTGAGCGCCGCGGTGGTGGCTGCCTCCTCAAGCACCTGGATGGGCTCCGACCACACGAACGGGCCGCTGCGCTGGGTCTGGCAGTTGGTGTTTGGACCAGTGGCGGACGCGCGCTGGGACGTGATGCATACAACCATCCGTAAAACCGGACATTTCACCGGCTATGGGCTGATCGGGCTGGCGTGGCTGCGCGCCTGGCGCATGACGTTGCCCGGGTTGAGCTACCTGAAAGGTGCGGCGCTTGCCGTGATGGGAGCAGCGCTGCTGGCGAGTGGCGATGAGTTCCACCAAACGTTCCTTCCCAACCGGACGGGTTCGCCGTGGGACGTGCTGCTGGATTGCTGCGGGTCGCTGGCGATGTGTCTGATTGTGTACATCTTCACCACCGCGTTTCGGCCTGCGAGCATGAAGCGCGCAGCGTAGATTTTCTCCTCTCCCACCCGGAAGGCACGGTCCGGGTTTTCCGCGAAAACCGATTGAAGCCGAATTGGCGCTCTCCCCCTGTGCGGCAACCGTTTCATGACTCTTGGGTTGTTTCCGCAGCCTGTTACGCCCTGCGCGGTCCTCTTGCGTTGGTGACGGGGCGCTCGATGAGCTTGCGGTTGTGCGCGGGCAAGGTGGCGAAATCGCGTACATCGACCCCTTCCGGAGGTAGGTAAGTGTTTGAAAATAAACGGCCCAATTCTGGCGAATAGCGGAAGTGCCGGATAACAGGAGGGTTATCTTC
>JASHUH010000085.1 GCA_030040115.1 Acidobacteriaceae bacterium
CTGGAGAAGGAGAAGAACTTTGTACTGCGAAATAACTCCTGGGTGCGCAAGATCGTGCACCGTGACGGACACGCCGAAGGCGTGATCTACATGGATGGGAACGGCGAGGAAACCATGCAGCCCGCCGAGCTGGTGGTTGTGGCGGCCTTCACGCCCGACAGCGTGCGCCTGCTGTACTTGTCGGGGATCGGCGATCCGTATGACCCGGAGACGGGAAAAGGGACGCTGGGCATGAATCTGACCCACCAGTTGAATGGAGGAGGAGGGGGAATGCTGGTCTTCGACGAGCCCCTGAACCTTTTCATGACCACCTCATCGCTGGCCTACGGGGTCTCCGATTTCGATGGAGATCTCCCAGAGGACGTTCCGGAAGGTGTCTTGCGCGGCGGCCAATTTTCGGGCGGGGCAGTTCAGGATAACCTGCCGGTCATGTCGTTTGGGCGGACTCCGCCGGGAGCGGCTCCGCGGAACTGGGGTTCGGAGTGGAAAAAGGCTGCGATCCGCTATTGGGACCGAATTGGGCCGGGCGTGGGCATGAGCATGGATACCTTTCCTTACCGGCAAAACTATATGGACCTGGATCCAACCTACACCGACAAGTGGGGCGATCCGCTGTTGCGATTCACGATGGACTATACCGACTACGAACAGCGCCAGTTGGCTTATGCGGCGCGCATGAGCGCCCATTTCATGGAGAAAATCGCCGAAGTCTCCAAAGCCAAGCTCATCTCTGCAGGGCCGGGCGGGAATGGCGGCGGGTTCCGGCATTACGATGGGGTTCGCTACAAGACAACACACATTCAGGGAGGCGCCATCATGGGCGGGTCTCCTGACCGGAGCGTGCTCAACACCTGGTTGCAGCATTGGAAGGCGCCGAACCTTTTCGTTGTGGGTTCAAATGCGCTGCCGCAAAATGCGGCCGGGCACCCGACCACGACCATTGTGGCGCTGGCCTACAGGGCGGCCGATGGCGTCATCGATCACTACCTGAAGCGGCCCGGATTGATCGGCTGATGGCGCCTCGATGGCGTGGAGAAGCATGAATTTGAGCGAATCGCCGGCTGGCGCAGCCGCGTGGAGGAAATGATGAAGCGACGTGAATTTATCCTGATTCCCGCGAAAGCGCTAGGCGGAGCAATGCTTTACTCATTGGTGGGAGGGGTGATCTCCGCAGACGCCGAGGATATGGTCAAAGTGCCGTTGCGCTTCTTTACCGAGGAAGAGGCGAAAATTATTCAGGCGGCTGCGGCGCGCATTATCCCGACCGATGAGTGCGGACCGGGAGCGACAGAAGCCGGGGTGGTCATCTACATCGACAGGCAACTTGCCAGCGGCTACGGAACAGATCAATATCGTTACACGAAAGGGCCTTGGGTGGAGGCCGACGAAACGATTTTTGGCTATCAAGGCAAAGATACACCCCAAGACACGTACCGCACCGGAATCAGCCTGCTGGGCAAGGAGTTCGCCGGGCTCTCGCCGGAGGAGCAGGATCAGTGTCTCCAAAAGATGGAGCGGACGCGTTTCTTTGAGATGCTCCGCGAACATTGTGTCGAGGGGATGATGTGCGACCCCGTGCACAAGGGCAACAAGAACATGGTTGGTTGGAAACTCATTGGATATCCAGGCCCGCAGCTTAGTTACATTTCCGATTTGGAAGCCTATTACGGCAAGCCTTATCGCGTTGCCCCACAAAGCCTGTCACAAATTCTTGGCCATGACGTGAAGCCGGTGGAGGACGAAGAGAACCCAATTCTCTGAAAACCGCTTTCATCAGCCATCCGCGTTGTGATCGTCGAGCATGGGCTTCGGCTGCGCGTGACCTTACGCGCTGCTGGGGCGCGGCTCGCCAATGCGCCAGGCGCACCCTGGCTGCTGACTCAAAAACAGCACTCCCGCCCAGAGCGGCGCAAGGATCAGAGCCGGGCGCCAGGTCATGTGAGGTGGATGGCGTTCATGCAGTTGCCGTGGGACGCAGCTCTCTGAAGGCACTTGAGCGCCGTTTGCGATTTTCCGCAATGATTCGCGCCTCAGGTCTCGCGCCGCGGCTCGGCTTTTCCCCCGGCGGCTCGAACTGCTATGCTGCGGGCGCAGCGAACAAACCGATTTATTCGTTAAGGCCGCGGGTGGGCGCGTGTAGATTTGTAGATTTGTGCAGGCGCAGGGAACAGCAGGGGAGATACAGCCATGTGGTTTATGGGCATCGATGTGGGAACGGGCGGGACGCGGGCGGTGGTGACGGATACGGCGGGGAAGCTGATGGGGGCGGCGTCGAGCGATCATGCTCCATTTCAGGCCAAGCATCCTGGATGGGCCGAGCAGGACCCCGAAGACTGGTGGCGGGCAACGATCGAGGCCATTCATGGGGCGCTGGCCGCGGCGCCCGATCCGAAGGACCGCATTGCCGCCCTCGCCCTCACCGGTCAGATGCATGGTGCGGTGCTGCTGGATGAAAATGGCGCGGTGCTGCGACCCGCGCTGATCTGGTGCGACACCCGCACCCAGCCGGAGTGCGATTGGCTGACGGAGAAAATCGGGTACGACAAGCTGATTGAGTTGACGTGCAATCCAGCGCTGCCCAACTTTACGTTGACCAAGGTGCTGTGGGTGAAGACGCACGAGCCGGAGATTTTCGCCCGGACGCGTCACATCCTGTGCCCCAAGGATTATGTGCGCTACCGGCTCACGGGAGAATTCGCTATCGACGTGCAGGAGGCATCGGGAACGCTGCTGCTGGATGTGACGCACCGGCGCTGGTCGCGGGAGGTGGCGGAGGCGGCGGGGATTCCGGAGAGCTGGCTGCCGCGGGTGTACGAATCGCCGGAGATTTGCGCGCGCATCAGTGAGAAGGCCGCGGGACTGACCGGTCTGGACGCGGGCACGCCCGTGGCGGCCGGGGCCGGCGATCAGGGGGCAGGAGCGGTGGGCATGGGTATTCTGCAGCCGGGCTCGGTTTCGGCGACCATCGGCACCTCGGGGGTGGTGTTTGCGGCCACGGCCCAACCGACCAAAGATCCGAAAGGCCGGCTGCACACGTTTTGTCACGCCGTGCCCGGCGTGTGGCATGTGATGGGCGTGACGCAGAGCGCGGGCCTGAGCCTGAGCTGGCTCAAAGAGACGTTCTTTGGCGAGCTGGGTTTTGACGCACTCAGCCAGGCGGCGGCGACGATCGCGCCCGGCTGTGATGGCCTGCTGTGGGCCCCGTACCTGCTCGGCGAGCGCACGCCGCACCTCGATCCGGAAGTGCGTGCCGCCTTTGCGAGCATCGGCGCGCAGCATACTTCGGCTCATTTTGTGCGCGCGGTTCTGGAGGGGGTGGCGTATTCGCTCGAAGACACATTTGCGCTTTTCCGCGAGCTGGCGATTCCGGTGAGCGGCATCCGCCTGGGGGGTGGCGGGGCGCGCGGGACCCTTTGGCGGCGCATTCAGGCGGGGATTTATGCGCATGCGGTCGAAGTGCTGACTGCCGAGGAGGGCGGCGCCTTTGGCTGCGCGCTGCTGGCCGGCGTAGCCGCAGGGCACTGGGAGGATCTGGACCAGGCTTGTGCGCAGGCCATCAAGGTAGCGGAGCGGATTGAGCCCGACCCTGGTGACTTGGACGCCTATAAAACCGGTTACGCCCGCTGGCGCAAACTGTACCCGGCGTTGCGGGAACTGGAGTAAACGGGCCTGGTTCCGAGGCGGCTAAGCAATTCCGGTGAAAGTACTTGCTCGGGCTACGAGGGGTGCGGAGCGCGATGGCGCGGAGGCAGCCGGGTGCAACTCGTGCGGTGGCCGCGGGCATCGAATCCAACCTGACGGGCTGGAGCCCTGCTCGGGACGGGTTTGGCGCGAAGGGTTTTCCGCCCTATTCCCGCTCTCTTCGCAGAGAGAAAGGAGGAAAGTCGAATGAGCGCAAGGCGAACAAGAAGAGGGATTTTGCTGATCGCGGTGGCCGCCTTCTGGGCGAGCGCGGCCGCTCTTTCGCAACAACCGGGAGGAGGAGGGATGCAGCAGCAGCCGCAGCCCCAACAGCCGATGCCCGGCCAAGCAGGCAGTCCCGGTTCCCCGGGCATGCCAACCACCGGCTCCACGAATCAGTCGTCGCTCGGCGACCAGATCTTCGTCGAGGAGACGATGCAGGATAACGATGCGCAGGTGGCGATGAGCCAACTCGCGCAGCAGAAATCGTCCAGCCCGGATGTGAAACACTTTGGGCAACAGATGGTGAAGGTGCACACCGCGCTCAACAGCCAACTGCTGCCAGCAGTGAAGCAATTGAACGTGAGTGCGCCCAAGGGTCCGTCGAAGAAAGAGAAGAAACAGATCGATAAGCTCGAAGCGCTGTCGGGGGCTGGATTCGATACGGCTTACATCCAGGAGATGGCCAAGGAACAACAGCACGATCTGAAGGAGTTCAAATTCGAGGCCGCCGAAGCGCAGGACACCGGTCTTCAGCAAGTGGCCAAGGCGGATCTGCCTGTGCTCACGCAGCACTACCAGATTCTGGAGAAAATGGCGCAAAGCCACAACGTAGGTTTGGGAAGCAAGAAATAGAAGAAGCACGCGAATGCTGAGTTAGAAACCTCGCCGGCCGCTCAAATCAGGATCGAAAGAGCGGCCGTTATTTTTTCTCGCTTGGCGCTTTCAAGAAAGCATAAGAACAGGTGCATGCTTGTGGC
>JASHUH010000086.1 GCA_030040115.1 Acidobacteriaceae bacterium
GCAAAAGGAATGTACTGGAAGATCATCTTTGAGTTGTCTTTATCGAAACTGCCCCAGCCGCCGCTGCGGCATTGCATGGCCAGCACCCACTCGATGGCCCGTTGCGTCACCTGGTGCTGGTATCGTTCTCGTGGGTTATCCACCCGGCTTAGCGCCAAAAGCACCTGCCCCGTGTCGTCAGTGTCGGGATAAAACTCATTGTTGAACTCGAAGTACCAGCCGCCCGCTTCGGCATTGCGCACCTTCACTGCCCAATCGCCTTTATTCCGAACCTCCTTGGACAAGATCCAGTCAGCGGCCTTGATCATCTGCGGATGGTTGCGCGGCACTCCGGCTTCGGCCAGCGCGAAAACTGCTTGCGCCGTATCCCATACCGGCGAGACGCAAGGCTGCATGCGAAACGTGGGTTCCGGCACATCCTCCGTGGGCGACTCTTCAATGCCCAGCTTTTCGAACTCGTCTCGCGCCCGGATCACCTGCGGGTCGTCTTCCGAATAGCCCAGACAACGCAAAGCGATGATGGCGTTCAGCATCGCTGGGTAAATCGCGCCCAGGCCGTCGGTCATCTCAAATCGTTCGAGCATCCACTTTTCCGCCCGGCGCAGCGCCAACCGGCGCAGAGGACGGATATGCACCGCCTCCGCCCAGTGCGTGATCCGGTCCAGCACCAGGAAAAAATTCCGCCACGAAACCAGGTTCTTCCGGTCGATGCGCAGCCTGAGGTCCGAATTCGCGCGGCCGCCCACAAACAGCTCATCAATGCCGTGCTCGGCGGGAATCTTCTTGAACGGCTTTTTGGCATAGATGATGGCCAGTGGGACAATGATGGATCGCGACCAGGACGAGATTTCGTAAATATTGAAGTAAAACCAATTGGGAAACAGCACGATCTCTGGCGGGATAGCCGGCACGGCATCGTAATCGTACTGGCCCAGCGCGCAAAGGTATATTTTGGTGAAGACGTTGCACGCCACCACCCCCCCATGCGCCAGGATCCATTCTCGACAGATCTGCAGGCGCGGATCATCCCCGCCCATTCCCATCAGCTTGGCGGCAAAATAGCACTTTACTGAGAGCGAAATGTTGCCCGGCCCACCCGGGTAAATGCTCCAGCTCCCATCCGCATTCTGGTAGCGCATCATTTCCGTCGCGGCGCGCTTCAGCCGATCCGGATCCCCCGATTCAAGCAAGGTATGCAGAAAGATATAGTCGGCTTCCAGCATCGAATCGGCTTCGAGCTCCCCGCACCAATAGCCGTCGGGATGTTGAAGCGAAAGAATGTAGCCCGACGAGCGCCGGACCGCCGATTCGACCTCACCCAGATCCGCATCGATTCGGCCAAACCGTGGGTGGCCCGAACCGGCGGGGCTCAAATCCGCCGCTGCCTCCGGAGCCTTGCGATGCTGTGGGTTCATGCAGTTCGAAACGCCTCCGAAACGCTCTCTCATTGAATCAGATGCCCAGTCGCGCCCGAGTGCGGAGCGCCCCAGAGATGATGCTGTCTAGGGGTAGCTCTTGGGCGGCAAATCACCGCACTGACGCAGGCTGAGCCCCGTTTGCGCTGCCGATGGCCTGCACGATCTCCGGTGGCAGGCCGAAACGCACGTTTTCCGGCATCACTTCCACTTCTTCGACGTTGGCAAAGCCGTTTTGGCGCAGATAGTTAACCACATCTTCCACCAGTACTTCGGGGGCCGAAGCGCCGGCTGTTACGGCGATGTTTTGCACCCCCTCAAGCCACGATGGCGCAATGGCCCGCGAGTTATCGATCAGATAACCCATGGTCCCCAGATTGCGCGATACTTCCACCAGCCGGTTTGAGTTGGAACTGTTCGTCGAGCCGACCACCAGCACTAGGTCCGCCTTGTGCGCTACGTTTCGCACCGCAACCTGGCGATTTTCCGTAGCGTAACAGATGTCCTGGGAATGAGGCCCGACGATATGAGGAAATTTCATTTTGAGTGCATGAATAATATCCCGCGCCTCGTCCAGCGATAACGTGGTTTGGGTCAGGTACGCCACCCGGTTGGGGTCGGGAACTTCGAGCGCCTCCACTTCCGCCACGTTCGAAACCACCTGCGTCGCGTCCGGAGCTTCGCCCAGCGTGCCTTCGATTTCGTCGTGATCGCGGTGCCCGATCAGCACCAATGAGTAGCCCTGCTTGGCGAACTTCACCGCCTCGATGTGAACCTTGGTCACCAGCGGACAGGTGGCGTCAATCACCTTCAGCCGCCGGGCTTTGCTCATCTCCCGCACCGCCGGCGATACCCCATGCGCCGAGTAAATCACCCGCTGACGCTCCGGCACTTCTTCGATCTCGTGCACGAAGATCGCGCCCTTTTCGGCCAGTTCATTCACCACATAGCGGTTATGCACAATCTCCCGCCGCACGTAGATGGGCGCGCCAAACGTCTCTAGGGCGATTTTGACAATGTCGATAGCGCGCACCACTCCCGCGCAAAAACCGCGGGGCTTGAGCAAAAGAACGCTCTTTTGGCCGGGGGAAGCGACGCGCTGGGAGTCTGCCATGGGCTCGAGGGAGGTAGTGCTCACAAGCCTAAGTATACCAACGGCGGAGCTTGATCGGTAACTAGGAAATATCCGCACCGGAAGAAGTCCCCAAATCTATCCACGCAAACTCGCCACTACCATCGACGCCCGGATCCCGCACATCCGAAGCCCGGCTCCGACAAAGAGGAACGGTTATGGGACGCCCTACCGACGCTTTCGTTTCCCTTATTTCCTTTTTATCCCCTTGTTCCCGTTATTCCCTTGTCCCTCACTCCCTGCTTCCGGACCCCTGTTTCCGATTTCCTGTCCCTTGCTTTTCCGACCGCAACCATACCGCTTCCGCGGCCGGCCTTCCCAAGATCGAATTCTCCGTCGGCAACTCAATCGAGACGGTCTGATCGTAATTCTGGCTCTTTACCAGCAAACTCTGCCCAGGCCCGATGCCGATGGCGTGCAAAAACCGGAGCAACTTCGGGTCGCGCTCATCCAGGCTGATGACCGTGTACCGCCGTCCTTCGGCGGCCTCCGAGAGCGGGGTCTCGCCGCGTCGTTTCCGCTCGGCGGGGCTTTCGGGCAGAACCTTGTTTCCGTGCGGACAAGCGCCGCTTTCGCCCAGCTTCTCTTTGAGCTTGGCCTCGAAAGCGGGAGAAACCGCGTGCTCCAGCCGCTCGGCCTCTTCATGAATCTCATGCCATTCCATCCCGAAAATCTCCGTCAGCATGCGCTCCACGAGGTGATGGCGCAGAGCAGTGCGATACGCGGTTTCGCGGCCGGCGGTGGTCAAATGCACAATCCCGTCGGCCGAGACTTGCACCAAGCCGTCCCGCTTCAGGCGTTTGAGCGCCATGGTCACCGCCGGCGCCGAGACCTCAAGCCAGTGCGCCAGCAACGCCGGAATTACCTGGCGTCCTTCCGCTTCGGCTTCGAGAATGGCCTTCAGGTAATTCTCTTTGGAAACGTAGATAGAGTCTTTCATGGCCTGGCGCATTCAGTCTAAATCGCGCCCTGAATCGTGCGCCGCCGGTCGCCGTAGAAGGGCGGGAAGGCGCGCCCGCCATTTCAGGTTGGCATGGGAACTTTGCCAACGGGCGCAAGCGCCTCCGGCTTTCTCTTGCCCGACTTCACAATTGCAGAAGTTTTCCTCGCCCAGTGAGTTTGCGCCGATATCTGCGCATCGCATGGAGCGCCCATGTAGTAGCATAGGTTCAATCCAATTCCCCCTTCTTCCGGAGGTGTTCGAATGACGTTCAAACATTGGCTGATCCCCCTGGGAACTGTCGTTTTGGCTCTTTGCACAGCCGCGCCGGCGCCCGCCCAGCCGGGACCGCATCCCCACTACCAGCGCGCTTTGCTCCAGCTTCGCATCATGCGCGCTTACCTCGATCGCGCCACACCCAGCGAGCGCCTCGACAACGAGCAGGTGGCGGCGATGAGCGAAATCGACTCCGCCATGGGCGAGATCCGGCGCGCCTCGATCGTGGATGGACACGATCCTCATTGGCATCCGCCCATTGACGCTCAGCTTCGCCGAGGTGACCGCTTCCGCAGAGCGCGGAGCGCCGGCGAAACGGCGTTCAACGAGATCAATCGGGTCGAGGACAATAATTTTGCGAACGGATTGAAGCAGAGGGCCCTCGAGCACATCGTGAGGGCGAATCGCATCGTGGATCACCTGATTAGCCAAACTCAATGAACGGGAGGCCTCGCGCACATCAAGGAATCCGGAGATCGTCGGCTCCGGGGCTTTTTGCCGGAGAATTGGTGGGTGGCCGGACCCGTGCGACAACCCCAAGGCCGCGCAGGGTTTTCCCCAGGATCACGGAGAGCCACTAGAGACCATTCCCATCGTTCCCTCATTCCTTGCTTCCAAGGCGCCTTGGTTCTTCGAATCTAAGTTGATGGACCGCAGTGACTTAAGGAGTCGTGAAACGCCCGTGGCGAAGTTTCCCAAAATGGTTCGCAGATTCGTTGAAATCGTTGCAAACCTTTTGGGCTTTCGTGCATCCTAATAAATAACAAGCAGAGGCTTCCCCGAATATGTCCCTTCCTAGAAAGGTAACTATTCCTTTTCGAGGGTCCGTTGCGGACCTCTTCCCAAAAGCCCCCCTGGATTCCCTTCCTTAATTGCCTCTCAAGCGGGCCTGCCGGAAGGCAGGCCCATCGCTTTTTCATGACCTCCTGAAGGAAACACGCAGGTTCGATTCTCTCGCAGCCACTCTGCTCCTCCCATCCCTCTCTCTACCAATGGATGTCTCGTTTCGGGTTTCCCGAAGCCGGGCGACCTGCGCTGTAGCACAAGGGACCTCGGCGCCAGAGAGGAGTTCGCCGCCAAAGGTCAATTGGCCAGCACTGCCCGATAGCGCACTTTGTTCTTTTTCACCTTGGCGATGGCTTCGTTGGCCTTTGCCATCGGGAATGACTCAGTGGTGGCTTTCACACCGTGCCGCGCCGCCACATCCAGCATCTCGCGCAGCGCACACGGGCTGCCGATGCTGCTGCCCCGGATGCCGCGGATTCCCGAGATCAAGGGAAACGCCGGCGCCGCAATGGAAGAAGGCGGCACGCCCAAAATGCAGAGCGTTCCTGTCGGCCGCAGCACCTGCAGCAGCGCAGCCCAGTCCTGATCCGCATTCACCGTGGTCAACAGCAGGTCCTGAGTGCCTGCCGCTTCTTTCATGGCTTTCAACTCGCGGGTGTTCACAAAGCGGCGCGCGCCCAAGGCATGCACCTCGTGCTCCTTCTCCGCCGAGGTGGAAAACGCGGTCACTTCCGCGCCAAAGGCGCGCGCGAACTGGATGGCCAGGTGTCCAAGCCCTCCAATACCCACCACCCCGACGCGCGACGAGGGGTTGATTCCCTGAGCACGCAGAGGGCTGTAAACCGTGACGCCACCGCAAAGCAGCGGCGCGGCTGGCTCGCTCTCCAGCGCCTCGGGAATGGGAACCACGAACCGGGCGTTGGCGCGGACCCGCGTGGCGTAGCCGCCATTGCGGTGCACGCAGGTTGCCTCCGCCGTGGGGCAGAGATTTTCAAGTCCCCGCAGGCACCACTCGCATACCCCACACGAGTTCGACTGCCAGCCCAGCCCGACCCGCTGCCCTCTTTCAAGCTGGCGCACTTCGGCTCCCAGCGCCGCCACCGTGCCAATCACTTCATGTCCGGGAATAAACGGAAAGTGGCTGATGCCCCAATCATTCGAAATCAGGTGCACATCGCTGTGGCAGACGCCGCAGTGGCTGATGGCGATCTCTACCTCCTGCACGCCTAACTCACCCGGGTCGTAATGAAAGGGCAGAAGTTCGGCTCCTGCCGCGTGAGCCGCAAGTCCTTGGATTTGAGCCATGGTTGTCGTGGGCTCCTGGCTGAGATCGTATGCCGATGGGCGCTATGGCAGAGTCGCCAATCCCTGTTTGAGGCTGGAATGATTGTACGCTGAGGTCTACTTGAATCCCCCGCCCGGCTCAATGTGCAGGTCGAGAAGCTGGTATCCGCTAAGCACGCCACCGGCCGGCGCCTCGGCCTCCAACTCGGCCGATTCCCCATTGATCCGAATCTCCTCGGACGCGCGCACCGGCTCCAGCGCGTTGGTCACTGAGAGCGGCAGGCTCGTTAAAGTATCGCCATCCATCCCCGCCTGCGCCTCCGGAGCGAGGAGGCTTACATACACCCGGTCCGCCGTGTGCTCGCGGCGGTCCTCGGCCAACACCGTCCGGATGTCCACAGCCCGGTTTTGGGCCGGCGGCTGATTCAGAGTTCGATCGAGCGTCCCGGCGTCGGAAATCAGCAGGCGCACGGCTCCGGCGTCTAACCGCGCTGGCAATTTCACCGGTATGCGAATGTTTCTCTCCCCCTGTTGCCAGGGACGCAGCGTCGCCTCGACCATCACCGTATCGCCTGCGTGAACCACGTTGTTCGAAACCAGCCGCGCGCTCACCAGCTCCACTTCCAGCCGCCGCGGAATCGCCTCTATGTGCAGATCGATGCTGCGCACGGCGCCCCGCCGCGATTCGTTCGAGTAAAGTTCGACGAAGTGCTGACCCGTCGCCAGCGCCGCCTGCATGGGCGCCGGCAACATGCCTCCGGCGGTGGCCCACAAATCGAGCGGCAGCGGCGGATAATCCGCCAGATCGATGCTCCCCGTGACGTGATAACTGGTGCCTGCGGTGCTCTCATTCGACTCGAGCAAGGCGTCATAGACTACCACCAGAACTGCCTGGCCCGTGAGCGACGGCAAGTCCAGCACTTCCACGTTCACCTTTCGCCGGCCTTCGGGCGAGTCCACTACGATGTGCATGGGAATCATGTGCGCCACCGCGCCCAGCACCCCCCGCACCCCCGATTCGCGATCCTGCGTAAACGCGCCTACCGTCGCGCCAGTGTTGATGATCTTGAACGCGTTCAGAGGCGAGGCCACTGTCGTCACCACATCCGCCGTCGTCATGGGCAGCGAGACCGGTCCCGCCTGCAAAATGGGATGGCCGCAGGCCACCAGTTGCTTCGGGTCAATATAGGTGATCGTGCAGGTGGCCGCGATCTCCAGATCGCCCCGCACCAACTGTGCGCTGATCGCCGATCCCGGCAGCAGCGTGGCCTCGGCCGCTGGCGAGGGCTTCACATCCCCCTCTGACGATCCGCCCATACCCCCGGCCGCCACCGACTCCAGGCTCGTCCCGACCATCTTCCTCTCCCAGAGTTGAATCGCTTCCGGCCGAAATCCGCTCATTACCAACGGCGTTTCCATGGCTTGGAAGTTCATGCTTCCAGTCTCGACACCGTCCCCGAGTTCGCTGCCGCTCGGCATGGGTGCTCCCGGCCGCGACATGAGGTTGAACTCGGCAGCCAAATCCTCCGGAGCGGTCCCGGACTGAGAACTGTTTCCCGCATCCGGGCCAATCCCCCCGGCCCCAATGGGAAGATTGCGCACTTCCATAATTTGTTCGATGGGAGTGATCCCCGCGATGGGCTCTTTGCTGAACTGCCCGATGCGATAGGAAAGCGACCCCACCAGCTTGTCGCCGATATACACCGGGCTGCCGCTCATGCCTTCCACCACACCTGTATATTCGGCCTTAGCTCCCTCTAGCTGCGCCAGGATCATGTCCTGCCCGGGCCCGCGAGCACCGCGCAGCACGCCCAGGATCTCCACCGGCATCGGCTCCGGTTTAGATCCCTGGAAGACCGTCCAGGCCGTCGCCATCATCCCCCGTCGCACCTGGCTCAGCGGGAAGATTTGTCCGCTCGGCGGAGGAACAGTTTGGGATTGAGCGGCTTGCGCCGACGCGCGGCCAGCCTGTGAGGTTGAGCCTTGCCCGGCGAGCAGAACCGGCCATGCCGCCGTCAAGGCCGCCATCGCCACCACTCGCGGATACAATTTAGCTTGCTTCAGGCAATGTTTCACGTCTATAAGAGTACAGCCTGCGCGAATTTGCTGCTTGCGCTGCAAGCCACGTCGGCTGTGTTTGGCATTCGGGCGTCGTCACAAAGGCGGGAGGGCGTCATGTCCACCGGCGCTCGATTGAATTCCCGTATGCTTATCTCGAAAGAGGTTGCTATGTTCAGGCTGCGCACGTTTTTTGCCGCTCCTCGTTGGCGTCTTTCGCTCGCGGTCCTCTTCGGCGCCGCATTGGTTTCGGTGGCGCCGGTGTGGCGCGCCCACAGTCAATCCACACAGGACCAGTCTCAGCCTGCCGGGCAGCAGACGCAGCAGCCGGCGCCACCTGCCCCGGCCGCGGGCGGTCCGGGGGCCGACAACGGGGCGATCGCCATCCCCAAGAAGAA
>JASHUH010000087.1 GCA_030040115.1 Acidobacteriaceae bacterium
GCATCTCAATCGGCAACAGGTCGTCCGCCCGCAGCGACTCTTCGCCGCGCCCCGCCCGTATCGGCCGCATTCCGGCCAGCAAAAGCGCACCCTCGGTCTCCGCGCGGTTCATCATGGGCACCGCAAATACTGACGTCAGCCCCAGGTGCTTCAAATCGTCGCCAGGACACAGCCAGGGCGTCAGATCCAGGCGCACGGTCTGGCTCTGCTCCACGGCCGGGGGCGCAACTCCGGGCGCCAGGAACCCCGTCGGCGGAATCCGGCTGGCCAGTTCATCGAGCGCCTTGGCGGTCGCCGCACCTATCCCCGCAAACCCCGCCATGCGATAGCGCCCCGCTCCATGCAACAACAACGCCGCCTGACTGAAACGGCTATGGGTCACAACGGTCTCGCAAATTTCCGTCCCCTGCCGGTCAAAGTCCTCCACCCTCCGCCGGGCGAGAATCAGCTTCGTGTAGGCTTCGAGTTCCCGGCGCGCCCGCCGCTCCCGTTCTCTGGCCGCCTTGTTGAAGGCCAGTTCATCCTCAAGCGCCAGCAGGATCATACCCATCGCCGCAACCACTTTGCCCATGATGATGACCCGTAACAGCGGCACATCGAGCGCTGCATCGTGCACAATCGAGGGGACCATCTGCAACGCGGAAAGTGACCAGGCCAGAAAACCCATCACGCTCAACGCCACGCCCGGCGAAAACCGCCGGAAAACAAAACTGACCAGCAGAGCGGTCATCACCAGGTTGGCGCTTTCGACAAAATTCAGTGCTCGCCCCGGTCCCAACGCAAAAAACAGCCAGAAGGCAAAGCCGCCCAGCGTGGCGCTGAACGTTATCCCGAGCCCTCGCGGAAGGGTGTACTTGACCAGACCCCACAACAACGCCGCGGCAAAGCTGATTGCGCCCAGCCCGAGTAAAAGCAGCGACCATCTCCCGTGGGGAGTGGCTCCGTGAAAGAAGCCGTACAAAAAGATCGAGTAGATGACCAGCGGGACCGCGTAGGGAATTACGAAGAGCACGCGCACCCGCCCCACGCGAAAGGTTACGGGCGAAAGCGAGCCCAGGAACAAGGCGGAGCTGACTTGAAACGACGCCTCGCTGGCGGCCTGCACCCACGGGTATATTCCTGCGGAAAAGTCTCGCGGACCCATGGTGTAAAGCAGGGACATTGCCGCCAGGGCGAAGAAAAAGCCCAGGAACCACAACAGCGTGCGCGCGTCGCGAAAGCGAAGATACAGATACCCGAAAGCCGGAAGCAGCAGCGCGGTCAGCAAAAGCGCCGGCGCGTGATAATAATCGGGCATGGGGGTTGTGCTTCTCCCTCCCTGGCTCCCGCGCGGCGATCTGAGACGGAATTCCCGCCGGCGCGGACAGTTTGGCTGCGCGACAACAGGATACAGGCCGTGGCGACTCCCGCACAGGCCCAAAATGTTCGCTGGTTTCGCCGCTTCGGCCTGCCCGAGGCCCGGGCTGCGCGTCTAAAGCTTCAGGGGGCAAATTTTCCGGCGGGCGATCTTTGCGGCCCGTCTCTCGATATCGATTCCGAAAGGAGTGCGTCCCGTGGTTATGCGGTGGTGGATGGTTTTGACAATGGCTATAGCTTGCGCCTTGCCCGGTTCAGCGCAGGAAAAGGATACCTTCACACCCATGCCGCTCGACTCCGGTTTCGGGCCCATGAAGCTTGTTGCCCCCTCCATTCCGGTTGACCAGATCATCCAGCAGTTTGCCGCCAAAGAGGCGGAATACCAACAGGCCCTCGATCACTACACCTACCGCCGCACCGCCAGCGTCGAGACCATCGATGACGACACGAATAAGGTCGATGGCCAATGGTACGAGGTAGACGACGTCATCTTCAGCCCCAATGGCGCGCGCCTCGATAAGGTCGTCTATGCGCCCCCCAACTCGCTCACCCGCATCATCATGATGCCCTCCGATTTACAGGACATTGAGCACAATTACCAATTTGTCCTTACCCCGGAGAATCTCTCCCAATACGATGTGAAATACGTCGGCCGGCAACAGATCGACCAAGTCGACTGCTACGTCTTCGACGTGACGCCGAAAACCATCGATAAGAAGAATCGCCGCTTCCTCGGCCGCGTGTGGGTCGACGCGCAGGAGTTGCTCATTGTGGTCACCGACGGCCGCATGGTTCCCGACGACACCAAGCGCGGCGGCTCGGATTTGCATCCGCCCTTCATCACCTGGCGGCAACAGATCGACGGCCACTACTGGTTCCCGGTCTACACCAAAGGCGAAGGCATTCTCCACTTTGCCGGCGGCAACGGCTACATGGACCAGGACGTCCACATCCGCGAGACCGTGAAATATGCCGACTACAAGCGCTTCGGCTCGACCACAACCATTATCTATAACGGGCAGGACATCACCCAGAATGGTCAGCAGCCCAACGGGCAGTCCAAACCCAAACAAGCGCCTCAGCCCTAGAGCATTTCTCATTAAGCTATACACCTTTGAAGCATAGCCTGAACCAAGCTTGTGCGTTGGCCGAGGAGATTTCCGGAAGGGCTTCGGCGATGGCCTGGTCGAGAGCTTCTGCGGTGCGTGCTTTTGCCTGACGGAGGATTTGTTTCAGTTTGGACCAGGCCTTTTCGATGGGGTTGAGGT
>JASHUH010000088.1 GCA_030040115.1 Acidobacteriaceae bacterium
ATATCCGGCAGGAAGTTTCACCACCGGGCGCTGTGGTTCGTGCTTCCCTTGTGCAATGCCAGCGCAGCGCAAAGGCAGAACCAAAATACCCGACAACGAAACCTTCGCCGCGCGCGTCTATTCCACATGTCGCTCCACGCCTGCGAGATCTCGGCGTTTCCCTGGGCGAACCCATGCAATGCCCACGCAAGCTAGGATGGGAGGGAATGCGGGTGTCCGGAATCGGCAGGAGACGCCATGAGGAGTTTCACAAGAGCAGTTCTCCCGTTGATCTTCACCGGAACTGTGATCACAGCCGTTTTTGCACAGCGCGCCTTCCGCCAATATCCATCGGTGGAATATGGCGAGTCCATTCCGCTGCCCCCTGACTGGAAACAGCCTGCGGAGTGGACCTTTGCCCGTCTCATGTTCCCGCCCGGTCCGCTGGACGGCTATCGCGGCCGGTTCGACGGGCCCTGGCAGGAAGGACTTTCGCTCTGGACCCAGGATTATCCCCGCGCCGATCGCGGGTTCGCCAACGTAGTGCGGCGCCTCACGCGCATCCAGGCCCGCTCTGTCGAGCAATCCGTGAGTCTTGATGACGGCGACGAAGTATACAACTGGCCGTGGCTCTACGCCGTGCAGGTGGGCGAATGGGGACTGACCGAAGCGGAGGCGAAGAAACTCCGTGATTACCTTCTGCGGGGCGGCTTTTTTATGGCCGACGACTGCCACGGAACCCAGGAGCAAGCCTACTTTGAGAACACCATGAAGATGGTCTTTCCAGACCGCAGGCTCGTCGACATTCCGAATGACGATCCCATCTTCCACACGTTTTTCGATCTCGACCACCGCTTCCAGATTCCCGGAGCAGAGCACCTGGCCACCGGCCACAAGAAAGACGGCTACTTCGCCCACTGGAAGGGAATCTATGACGACAAGGGGCGAATCATGGTGGCCTTCTCCCTCAATTCCGACATTGGTGACTCATGGGAATTTATGGACGATCCTCGGTACCCGGTCCGATTTTCCATCCTTGGCGCCAAGATTGGCGTCAATTACGTGATTTACGCCATGACCCATTGAAATCTCCGCCGCGGTCCGCCATGATCGAGAGATCTTACTGACAGCACGTTGACCACAGACCCGGCCTTTGATCTAAACTAGCCGTATCTCGATTCCCGCATTGTGAGAGTCCCGGAATGCGATCAGGGGAGGCGAGCCATGAAGCGCCGGATTTTCTTGAGAAACACCGCTGCCGGAATGGCGGCCATTGCCGGAAACAGTCTAGGAGTCTTTGGGGCGCGTTTGCATGAGGAATCCATGAGAGGCGAAACGACTGTGACCCAAGATGCGGGCCGCCCGGTTCGCGTAGTGAGCGTGAGCTTCGATCCCACCACGCCGCTGAACGAAGTCGTCCAGCGTTTAGACGAAGAAGGCCCGCGCCGGCCCGACATCGCGCTTTTGCCGGAAACCTGCCGCGGACAAAACGAGCACAGCCAGGAGCCGCTTCATGGCCCTACGGTGACAGCGATGGCCGCGCTGGCCAAAAAATACCAGATGTGGATTGCCGTCCCCATCGATCGCCGCGATGGCGATCGCCGCTTGAACACCGTGGTTCTCCTCGATCGCGCGGGCCGGGTCGCCTGCCTTTACGACAAGATTTTTCCCTATTGGTCGGAATACGACGTCAAGCCCCCCGTGAGCCCCGGCGGCAAGGTCGTGGTGCATACCACCGATTTCGGCCGCTTGGGTTTTGCTACCTGCTTCGACGTGAATTTTCCTGAAGTCTGGAGCCGGCTGGACGAAAACGGCGCCGAACTTGTCCTTTGGCCAAGCGCCTATTCCGCCGGCACAACCCTCCAGGCGCACGCCCTCAACCACCACTACTACATCGTCACCTCCACACAGCTCTCGGACTGCATTGTGTACGACATTACCGGCGAGCGCCTCCTCTATGAAAGCTCGAAGGGAATCAACGTCAGCAGGACCACGTTGGACCTTGACCGTGGCATTTATCACGAGAACTTCAACCTCGCCAAGCGCGACAAGCTGCTCAAGGAACATCCTCAGGACGTGGCTCAGGAACAACACCTCAAAATGGAACAGTGGTTTGTGCTCAAGGCTGCGCGACCCGGCGTTAGCGCCAGGGAGCTTGCCGGGCAGTACGGCCTGGTGGAACTTCGCCACTACATCGCGCGCAGCCGGGCGTCCATCGACAAACTGCGTGGCTGGGAATTTGCCGCACAAGACGCTGATCGCCACACCAGTTGAAGCCACGGCGATAATCCGGCCGGCTTCTTCTCGCCGATAAGGAGTCGCTTCTCCAATGGGCAAACAATCGCCAAAAGTGTGAAGGTGTTCGACGTGCAACCGCAATAGCGTGCATTGCCCACTTTACGCGTTGATGCCCATGCCTTCCACCGCTCCGTACGCGTCGAGCATCGACTCGGCAAGCGTGGGATGAGCGTGCACGGTGTACATCATCTCCTCGACCGTGCCCTCGAGATCCATGACCGCGACAGCCTCGGCGATGATTTCCGTGGCTTGAGGGCCGATGATGTGCACGCCGAGAATCTCGCCATATTTCGCTTCGGAGACGATCTTCACAAAACCATCGTGACTGCCCACGATCGTGGCTTTGGAGTTGCCGGCAAAAGGAAACTTCCCGATTTTGACCTCGTAGCCCTTCTCTTTGGCCTGGATTTCGCTCAGGCCCGCAGAGCCGATCTGCGGCTCGCAGAAGGTGCAGTTAGGGATGCGGTCGCGGCGCACGCTGCGGTATGGACGGCCGGCAATCTTGGCCATGGCCACCATGCCGCTCATCGAGCCCGAGTGGGCCAGTTGCGGCAGCCCGGCGACGATGTCGCCGATGGCGTAGAGACCGGGTTCGGCGGTTTCCTGCGCCTCGCCCACTTTGACAAAGCCGCGGTCGAGCTCGACGCGAGTCTTATCGAGGCCGATGTTCACGGTGTTCGGCGCGCGGCCCACGGCGACGAGGACCTTTTCGGCCTCCCTGGTTTGCGCGCCGCCATTCGCGGCCGTATACGTGACGCGCGCGCCGGCGGAGGTCCGCTCGACGTTTTCAACCTTGGCGCCGGTGTTAACGTCGATGCCGCGCTTCTTGAACACGCGCGCCAGCTCCTTGGAGATTTCTTCGTCTTCAAGCGGGACTACGCGAGGCAGGAACTCGAGAATAGTCACTTCGGCGCCGAAGCTGCGGAAAATCGACGCGAACTCGACGCCCACGGCCCCCGCGCCGATAACCAGGAGCGAGCGCGGTGGCTGAGGAAGCGAAAGGATTTCAATGTTAGTGAGGATCACATCGTCGGCGGTGAGGCCGGACAATAGCTTGGCTTCCGATCCGCTTGCGAGGATGACGTTTTTGGCTTTAACCGCGGAGGGCGCGGAGTGAGCCTGGCCCGAAGGAGAAACGTCGACCGTGTGCACGCCGTCTTGCGCGGGCCCGATGAGGCGGCCGAAGCCGGGGATCACCGCGATTTTGTGCTTGCGCATCAGGAATTCGAGGCCCTTGACGTGCCGGTCGATGATGGCGCTTTTGCGCTGGAGCACCGCGGCCCAGTCGAGCGTGGGCGTTCCAATGCCGCCGATGCCGTACTCGGCGGCGTGCTTGAGGTGGTCCCACAGCTCGGCATTGAATAGCAGCGCTTTGGTCGGAATGCAGCCTACGTGGAGGCACGTGCCGCCCAGGCGAGGACTGGCGTCGATCAGCGCTACTTTCAGGCCGAACTCCGCGCCGCGAATCGCGGCCGTATAGCCGGCGGGTCCGCCGCCGATCACTGCTACGTCATAAAGGGTGTCTGGCACAGACGCGCTCCTGGAAAGCTTGTGTTATCCCATCCCATTCCCGATTGCGTTGCAACAGTTCATTCTAACGGTTCGGAGAACGAGCATCGGACCAGCGCGGTGGCCCGGTTCAGGGCGTCGGGCGCATCGCCGAAGTCTTCCAGCCATTGCACATTCGGCTCGCGCCGAAACCAGGTCATCTGGCGCTTGGCGTAATTGCGGTGGCCTTGCTGCGCGGACTTTATCGCTTCCTCAAGGCTCAAGGTCCCCGCCAGGGCGGCTAACGCCTGTTTGTAGCCGAGCGAGTCGAGCGCTTTTGCGGGCCCGTACTGCCCGAAGAGGGCGCGGGTTTCTTCAACGAGGCCGGCCGCGAACATTTCTGCGCAACGGCGGTTCAGGCGTTCGTAAAGCTGCTGGCGCGGAGGGTTGATGCCGAGACGCAACAGCCGGAAACCGGTGAGCGGATCGCGGGCAAGAATGTGCGACATGGGCCGGCGCGCTGCCACACATATTTCGATCGCCCGGATCAGCTTGGGCGCATCGTTGGCGTGGATGCGCGCAGCGGAAGCCGGATCGAGTCGCGCCAGCAGGCGATGCAGCCATGCGCCGCCGCGGGTCTGGGCGCTGCGCCACAACCGCGCACGCAGATCTTCCTGGCGCACTGGCACGGCGAACAGGCCCTCGGTCAGCGCTCGCATGTAGAGCCCCGTTCCGCCGGTGACAATCGGCAGATGGCCACGAACGGCGATGGCGCGCAGGGCGACGCGCGCCTGGCGGCTGTACTCGCCGGCCGTGAAGGGGTGGTCGGGCGTGGTCACATCAATCAGGTGATGCGGGATGCGGGCGCGTTCCTCTGGGGCGGGCTTAGCCGTGCCCCGCTCCATCCCGCGATACACGGCCACCGAGTCGCAGCTGACGATTTCGCCGTGGAAGCGCTCGGCCAGCGCGAGCGAGAGCGCGGTTTTGCCGCTGCCGGTGGGGCCGAGCAGGAGAACGACCAGTGGCTCCCTTTCCGGCATGAACGATCTTGGCGGCGAACTCAAATCAACTCCTCTATTGCAAAATGAGGGCAACAATAACCGAATTGGTGCGGAAATCCCCAGGCATTTAGCCCCTGATCCCTGACCCCTGAAATCTGTACTTACGGTCGCCACCAACCGGGAGGGAAGACCCATTTGGGATTGGTGTGGAAAAGCCACCAGAGACAGATGCCGGCAGCGATCAGGAGCAAGCCGAAGACCTGGTTGCGGCGAAAAATGCGCCGCTGCTCGTCGCGGCGAGTTTTTTCGGCCATTTGCTGCTGGTAGGGCTTGATGCGGGTGCGGACCATGGTGGTCAACTCGGCTGAGCACCTTTGCCTGCTCGCCTTCGGCATCAGTATAGGATTTCGCCATGGTGTCTGCCTGCTTGCGACTTCGAGGTTTGACTTACCCTGCCCCGGTTGCCGACCATTACTGTTCGGGGGACGCGCCCATGGCGAGGGGGCGCGAATTGTCGCCATGAAGGTGTTAATTCTCGGTTCGGGAGGGCGGGAGCACGCGCTGGCGTGGGCGGCGGCGCGCAGCCCGCGAGTGACGGAGGTAGTCTGCGCGCCGGGCAACGGCGGCATGGCGCAAAACGCGCGGTGCGCACCGGTGAAACTGAACGATGTGGACGCGATGGTGCAGCTGATCGAGGCGGAGCAGCCGGGGCTGACCATCGTAGGGCCGGAGCTGCCGCTTTCCCTGGGCATCGTCGACGCGCTTCAGGAACGGAGATTGCGGGCTTTCGGGCCGACGCGCGCGGCTGCCATGCTGGAGACAAGCAAGGGCTTCGCCAAGCGCTTTCTGCAGCGCCACAACATTCCCACCGGAAATTACGCCATCTGCGCCACAGCCGCGGAGCTTGAAA
>JASHUH010000089.1 GCA_030040115.1 Acidobacteriaceae bacterium
GGAGCGGCGCTCGGCCGCGCCCAGCGCCGCTTCAGCTTGCGCGCTTTCGGCTGGCAGAGCCCGGGCTTCCTGGTTGAGCCGGGCCCGATCCAGTTCAATCCTTTGCAGCTTGATGAGGTTTTCGATCCGCTCCTGCATCCGTTCCCAAAAGTCTACGGCATGGAAGCGCGCTTGGGGAAATTCCGCAGCTCCTCACCAGAGCGCCCGTCAACCAAGCCGAGCTCGATAAACTGCTGGCTGACCGTTCCGGGGCCCCTCCTGAAGGTGTACGCATCCGCTCGGTGTGAACACTGCTCTCCCAGCGCTACAAGGAGCAGGGCCTTCTCGATTGCCGCATCACACCCCTTCCGCAGCTCGACGATGCCGCCGGAACCGTCGGCTACACCGTGGATGTCGATCCCGGGCCCGTCTACCATCTCGGCTTCGTCAAATTCGACAACGTCAGCGACCAGATGCGGACGCTGCTCATGCATTATTGGCAAATGATGTCCGGCGATGTTTTTGATGAAAGCTACGTTTCACAGTTCCTGGTGCGGGCGCAGCAACAGGATCCTGTCTTGCGGCGGTCGCTGGTCGGCGTTAAAACCAGTTTCGATGCGAATGCCGACCCGCAGACACACACCGTGAACCTAGTCATCCGCCTTTCGCGATAGAGCTGAATCGTTCTGGGCGAAAGTCGCAGCCTGTGCCGTTCAAAATGTCGGACCACAACCGCAGTCTGCCGGTCGTTGGGTCACACCCCCACCGGATACGGCTTGGGGCTGGATTCTTCAGTGCTGGCGCCGCGGGAGCGCCACCGCTCAAACCGGCCCTGCAGCAGGCTCATCAAGCCGGTGTACCAATAGCCGATGACGAACAAAATCAGGAAGGGCGCCGTGAAATAGTTCTGATTCGAAAAGGTGTAGACAATGGCCAGGAAGAAATAAAGGCCCAGCAGCAGCTCGATCCACGGCGCCAGCTTGAGCCTTTTGCGGTATTTGGCGGCCTGCGACTTCTCGCCCTTTTGCGCCACGCGGTACTTGGGAGTGCGCACGAAAGAACTCTTGATGCCGAACAACGCTTCCATGACCGCCTTGCTGTTGGTGACCGTGAGCCCGATGCCGAGCGCCATCAAAAATGGAAGGTAATAGTACGTTTTCTTCCAGGTTCTGGGATATAGCTCACGTTGGCTCATGAGATAAAAAACCGCGATCGAGAAGCTGGAAGCGGTGAAAAGCGGAAAATCGATCAACAGCATCTGGAACCAGCCCTGGTAGAACCGGCAGATCATGGCCGGCAGCAATAGCGCCGACATGATCACCATCAGCGGATAGCTCAGGTTGGCCGTCAGGTGGTAAACGGCCTCGACTTTGTTGCGCCAGGGGCTCTTTGACCGGAAAACCTCGGGTAATACCTTGAGGCTGGTTTGTATGAGCCCCTTTGCCCAGCGCGCCTGCTGCGTCTTGAACGCGGTCATTTCGATGGGCAGTTCGGCCGGACACTCGACTTCGGGCAAATACTTGAATCTCCAGCCGGCCATCTGCGAGCGGTAGCTGAGATCGGTGTCTTCGGTAAGAGTATCGTGCTGCCATCCGCCCCCGTCCACGATAGCCTGGCGGCGCCACATCCCAGCGGTGCCATTAAAGTTGAAGAACTTGCCTGATCGCACGCGAGCGCCGTGTTCGAGCACGAAATGACCATCAAGCAAGATGGCCTCGATTTGCGTCAACATGCTGTAGTCGCGATTGAGGTGCGTCCAGCGTGTCTGCACCATTCCGACATCGGGTTCGGCGAAATGGTGGATGACCTTCATCAGCCAGTCGGATGGAGGAACAAAGTCGGCGTCAAAGATGGCGACCAGCTCGCCTTTGGCCACTTTAAGGCCCGCATCGAGGGCCCCAGCCTTGAAGCCGTGTCGGTTAGAGCGGTGAATGTAGACGATGGGCTCGCCCAGCGCAGCGTAGCGCTCCACAATCGCCGAGGCGACGGCCTGAGTCTCGTCTGTGGAGTCGTCCAGCACCTGGATTTCAAGCTTCGCGCGCGGATACTCCATGGCGCAGACCGCCTCGATCAGTCGGTCGATAACAAATTGCTCGTTGAAGATCGGCAATTGCACGGTAACGCGGGGCAGCTCGCCGAATCTCTGCGGGGGGTTGGGATCATAGTTCTTTCGAAACTTGAAATATTGATAACAAAGCGAGTAACGGTGGATGCCGTAAATCGAAAGCAGGATCATCACCGCGAAATAAGGTATAAGCAGGGAAGCGTCAAACAGGTTCCAGTGGTAGAGCCCCTTAAAGGTCTGATCGGCGTACTGCATTTTGAGGTAATGGCGAAAACCGTTCGGGGACGCAATCGCCAGCAAGGCGGTCGAATGTATCTCCAACCCGCCCAACCAGCCTGAAGTGGCATCCACAACGGTCAGAAGCGCGCCGAACAGATAGGTCCCTCCATGTAGACAACAAAATTGTACGCGATTGTGCGGCAACGGAAACGCCGGTTACCCATTGCAATTTTGGTCCGCCTGCCTCCTGCTCCCCCTCCGGTTGCCTGCATCTATTCCATTGACGTACTGTGATTTCAAAGCCGGAGATCGAGTGCTATGCCTATGGTTGCTGCTTCCCCGTCCTGCATTTTTTCAATCGCCGCCGCCCCGGGTGGCGGTTTTCTGTGGGAGGCCCGCGCGCCCGAGGAGATTTTCACTCCCGAGGACCTGAATGAGGAGCAACGGCAGATCGCCGCGACAGCGGATCGATTTGCGCGGGAAGAAATTCTGCCCGCCGCCGCTGCCATTGAAGCCAAAGAGCCCGGCACCATGCCCGCGCTGATGCGCAAAGCCGCCGAGCTCGGCTTCATGAGCGCCGAAATTCCCGACGAGTTCGGCGGCATGGGCATGGGCAAGGTGACCTCGGTCCTAATCGTCGACCGGTTGTCCATTCTGGCAAGCTTCTCCACGGCCATGGGAGCGCACGTGGGCATTGGAACCTTGCCCCTGGTCTGGTTCGGAACCGAGGAGCAGAAGCGCCGTTATCTGCCCAAGCTGGCGAGTTGCGAGTGGATCGCGGCCTACGCGCTGTCGGAAGCCAGCTCCGGGTCGGACGCCATGAACATCCGCACCCGCGCCACGCTTTCCCCCGACGGCCGCGCCTACATCCTCAACGGCGAAAAGCATTGGATCACCAACTGCGCGATTGCCGGCCTGTACACCGTCTTCGCCAAGATCGACGGGGAGAAGTTCTCGGCGTTTCTCATCGAGCGCGACACGCCGGGGCTGACCGTGGGCGCGGAGGAACACAAACTGGGGATTCGCGGCTCCTCGACATGCCCGCTGGTGCTCACGGATTGCAAGGTCCCGGCGGAAAACCTCCTTGGCGAGGCGGGCAAGGGCCATCGGATCGCCTTCAACGTGCTGAATGTCGGCAGGCTCAAACTGGGAGCGGCCTGCGTTGGCGGGGCGCGGAACGTGCTCGGTCACATGATCCGCTACGCCAAGGAGCGGCGCGCCTTCGGCAAGGCCATTGGCGAGATGGGGTTGATTCAGCGCAAAATTTCCGCGAGCGCCGCCCGGCTTTACGCCGCCGAAAGCATGGCTTACCGCACGGCGGGGATGATCGACGCCAACCTGGCCCGGCTGAGCGGCGCCGATGCGGAAGGCGCGCACGAGGGGCCACAAGGCGCCGATATTCCCAGCGCCATCGGCGAATACGCGGTCGAGTGCTCCATTGTGAAGGTGTACGGCTCGGAGGCGCTCTCCTTCGCGGCCGATGAGCTGGTCGCGACCATGGGCGGATACGGTTACGTGGAGGAGTATCCGGCGGAGCGCTTGTATCGCGATGCCCGCATCAACCGCATCTTCGAGGGCACCAACGAAATCAACCGCCTGATTATTACCGGCTGGCTGATGAAGCGGGCCGCGGCGGGCAAACTACCGCTGCTGGCCGCCATCAAGAGAGTCATGGACGAGGCCACCGCTCCGCCTTCGATCGACGGCGTCGGCGGGTCCGCCGAACCGCTGGCGCGTGAAGCGGCAGCTTTGGGGGCGACGCGAAAGATGGCGCTGTTTGCGGCCGGAGTCGCCAGCCAGCGTTATATGAACGAGCTCGAGGAACAGCAGGAAATTGTCGCCGACCTGGCGGACATGATCTGCCACATTTTCGCGCTGGAGTCGGCTTTGTTGCGGGCGCAAAAACTTGCCCGGGCCGGCCGGAGCTCGGCCATAACCGCGGCGGCCATGACGGGTCTGCTGGGGGAAGAAGCCATGGCGGCCACCGAACAGGCGTCGCGGCGGGTTCTGGCGGCCTGCGCCGAGGGCGATACGCTGCGGACCCAATTGGCGATTCTACGCCGGCTGGCGCGCTACACGCCGGTGAATGCGGCGGAGCTCAGCCGCGCCGTGGCGCGGCAATGCATCCAAATGGAAAAATATCCTCTTTGATTGTTCCGAATTTGATTATTTTGGACCGGTGCTGAATTTTTGCTGACCACAGCCCGCCGGCGCGCAACTCCTCTGCCCGTTCTTGGGCGCATGTGCGCCCAAGGACGGGAAACCTGATTCCAAAGGGTGGTGAAGAGCCCGGATGGGGCTTTTCTCAAGCGGCTGCGTGGCGCTGCACGCCCTGGCTGAGGGATTCGATGAAGGTGCGGCTGAAGGCCGGAATATCTTCCGGTTTGCGGCTGGTGATGAACTGCCCGTCCGTCTCGACTTCGCGATCGACCCAACGGGCGCCGGCATTTTTGAGGTCGGTTTTCAAGGAGGGCCATGAGGTGACGGTCTTGCCGTTGATGGCTCCCGCCTCGGCCAGCATCCAGGGTCCGTGACAGATGGCGGCGACGGTCTTTCCTGAGGAGACAAACTCGCGGACGAAGTTCACTGCTTTCGGTTCCATGCGCAGGTGGTCCGGGTTCATCACTCCGCCGGGAAGCAACAGGGCGTCGAAATCGCGGGCGCTGGCTTGATCGAGGGACTGATCGACCTTCACCGCATCGCCCCACTCTTTCTTGTTCCAGCCCCGAATCTCGCCGGATTTCGGAGAGACAACCACGGTTTTTGCCCCAGCCTGGTCCAGAGCCTTGCGGGGCTCCAGCAGCTCCGCCTGTTCGAAACCATCGGTGGCCAGGATGGCGATTTTCTTTCCGTTCAAATTGGAAGCCATCGTTTTTCCTCCTTGCCTCTAGGACGCCGGCGCGAGGGCGGCGTTGCAGAAGGCCGATAATCTCATTTCACGTGGTCGAATGGGCAAGAATTGAATTCGCCGCGGTGGAAAATTCCATGACGTCGAAATCGGAATCAGCCGGCGTCGATGAGAGCCGTTTTTCGCCTATGGCGGCATGGTTGCGGCGGTTCGAAATTTCAACCGTTTCCGCGGGCCAAAGCCTTGGTCATTTCGCCAATTTGGGGGGGCACCCCCTATAAGCGCTAAGATAACGCTTGACGTGTTCGAGGAACTGAGGTAGGCTTCGGTGCATGCCGGAGATGGAAGATTGGCAGGTTCTTCTAGGTTTATTTCCCGCTGGTTGGGAGCAGGAGGGGCGCAGCAGTG
>JASHUH010000090.1 GCA_030040115.1 Acidobacteriaceae bacterium
TATATCGACGAGATCGACAAGATTGGCCGCAAAGACGAGAACCCCTCCATCACCCGCGATGTTTCCGGCGAAGGCGTGCAGCAGGCGCTGCTTAAGATTCTCGAGGGCACCGTGGCCAACGTCCCTCCGCAAGGCGGCCGCAAGCATCCCCACCAGGAATTCACCGCCGTCGACACCACCAACATTCTCTTTATCTGCGGGGGCGCCTTTGTGGGCCTGGAGCGCGTGGTGGGCCGCCGCGTGGGCAAAAAGGCGCTCGGCTTCCGCGCCGCCGACGCCGAGGCCGAGACCACCGTCTTCCAAACTCACCGCGACACCGAGCTGCTGCGCCGCACCGAGCCGCAGGACCTCATCAAATACGGGCTCATCCCTGAGTTCGTCGGCCGGCTGCCCGTCATGGGCGTGCTCGACGAACTCGACGAAGCCGCGCTCATCGACATCCTCACCAAGCCGCGCAACGCTATCCTCAAGCAGTACCAGCGCCTCTTCGAGTATGAGAACGTGCGCTTGCACTTCACGCAGGAGGCGGTCTGCGCCGTGGCCCGCGAGGCCTTGGCGCGCAAAGTCGGCGCCCGCGGCTTGCGCATGATCCTCGAGGAACTGATGCTCGACCTCATGTATCACCTGCCCTCGAACAAGCGCGTGCGCGACCTCGAGATCACCAAAGACATGGTCGAGCGCCGCGACCTGTCCCTCTGCCTGCTCGAGAAAGCGGGGTAACCCGGCTCAATCTGGAACCAAACACCACGCCCCGGAAATCGCGAGATTTCCGGGGCGTTTTCATTTGCCCGGCAGTCGATTCGGCCCGCTCCGGGCCTTTTCCGCGCATTGGCTGGGTGCCCCAGGTCTCGATTTTGCGGCCTGGAAGATTGGAACGCACACGCACGAATCGACGCCGTCAGAGATCTAGGAAACCCCCGCCGCCGGAGTCTCGGCCAGCGCCGCGCTGTCCAGCCTCTTGGGCGCCGCAGCCGGCGTCGGCGCATCCAGCGCCGCCAGAATCTGCGGCCCAAGCTGGCTCACGCTGCCGGCGCCGAGCGTCAAAATCAGGTCGCCCTCGCGCGCCGCCTCCACCACCGCGTCCACCGCCTCTGCGAATTCCGCCGCAAATTCCACCCGCGGTGCCTCGATGCGCGCCGCCAATCCTTCCCCAGTCACGCCGGCAATCGGCTCCTCGCTGGCCGCGTAAATCGGCAGCACCACCACCGTGTCGGCATCCACAAAGGCCGAACTAAATTCGTCCTCGAGATCCAGCGTCCGCGAGTACCGGTGCGGTTGAAACACCACATGAATCCTGCCGTGGCCGCACTCGCGCGCCGCCGCTAGCGTGGCCCGAATCTCTGTGGGATGGTGCCCGTAATCGTCCACCACGGTCACGCCGCGCGCCGCGCCCAGTTGCTGAAAGCGCCGGTCCACGCCGCGAAAGCGCGCCAGCCCCTCGGCGATCTTTTCTTCCGGCACATCCAGTTGCCGCGCCACCGCCACCGCCGCCGTAGCGTTCAGCACGTTGTGCCGCCCCGGCACGTGCAGTTCGAAAGGGCCGAGCTTGCCCGCCGCCGTGCTCACCTCGAACCGCGAACGGCACAGTGACGCTTTTGCGTCCAGCAATTCCAGCCGGAAATCGGCCGCCGCCGCCGCGCCATACGTGAACACGCGCCGTCGCGCCCGCGGCAAAACCGACTTCAGCCGCTCGTCGTCCACGCACGCCGTCACCGCCCCGTAGAACGGCACGCGGTCCATAAAGTCCAAAAACGCCCTCTCCACGTCGGCCATGTCGCGGTAGCAGTTCATGTGTTCGCGGTCCAGGTTCGTCACCACCGCCAGAATCGGCGAAAGCTTCAGAAACGACCGGTCGCTCTCGTCGGCCTCGGCCACCAGGTACTGCGTCGTGCCCAGCCGCGCGTTCGAGCCCAGCGCGTCCACGCGCCCGCCCACCACCACCGTGGGGTCTAACCCGCCCGCCGTCAGCACCGCGGCCACCATCGAGGTGGTCGTCGTCTTCCCGTGCATCCCCGCAATCGCAATCCCGTACTTGAGCCGCATCAGCTCGGCCAGCATCTCCGCGCGCTGAATCACGGGAATCTTCCGCGCCTGCGCCTCCATCACTTCCGAATTGCCCGCGCTCACCGCCGAACTGGTCACCACTACCGTCGCCCCGTCCACGTTTCCCGCCGCGTGGCCCTCATAGATGGTCGCGCCCAGCCGCGCCAGCCGTTCCGTCACCGCGCTCCGCCGCAAATCTGAGCCTGAAACCTTCATGCCCAGGCTCAGCAGAATTTCGGCAATGCCGCTCATGCCGATGCCGCCGATGCCAATAAAGTGCGCGTGCTGTGACGTGGCAAACATGCAGGGTGAAACTCCAGACTACCACCCCAACCACGAATTTCACGGTTGTGGCTCAGCCTGGTAGTGGGCTACTTTGAAATCGAGTGGTCGGTGGGGTGGTACGAAATATGTCATACTGGTGTCATGCCAAAGCGCATAAGCAAACCAAAACGGCCACGTGACGTAAACCAATTAGCGCACCATCTGGTTGAACTTTCGACTGAGCC
>JASHUH010000091.1 GCA_030040115.1 Acidobacteriaceae bacterium
TTCAACATGTTGCGGTCGAGCGTGAAGTTCGATTTCATCGCCGCCTGCGCGCTCAGCGCGGTCAGCGCCGGCGGAGTCCAATCCAACACCACCGGCCCCGCATCCGGCCCCACCGCCGTCACTGGAGCGCTGGGATCGCTTCCCTGCCCTGCCGGATCGGCAGGCGTTTGCGCCACGGCGGACGTACAGGCAAGCCCCGCGCTCAGCGCCACGCAGCTCGCCCATGTCAGTATTCTCATGCTTCATTAAACGAGAATGCCGGGTAAAAGTTGCACTCTCCGCTGCGAGTTTTATCGGCCCCAAACGGCTCGAGCGCGGCGCCAAAGACCTCCCGGCGCCACGCGGGACGGCTCTCTCGATAAATCCGCGATGAAATTCCCTGAAATCCTGTTCGCGCCCGGCGGAATGCGATAGACTCATCGGGAACGTTTCAAAAAAAGCAATACTCGATGGACGGAGGACACGTAGAAATTGGGCAAGAACATGGTCCCCAAAAAGCTTTTCTTCACGAAGGGCGTGGGTAAACATAAGGATCGGCTGACCTCCTTCGAGCTCGCCCTTCGGGATGCGGGCATTGCCTCGCAGAATCTAGTGCGGGTCTCCTCCATTTTTCCCCCGCAATGCAAAATGATTCCGCGCAAGCAGGGCCTCACTTATTTAGATCACGGGGAGGTGGTGTTCGCGGTGATCGCGGAAAACTCCACGCGCGAGCCGCATCGCCTCATCGCTTCGAGCATCGGCGTGGCCATCCCCGCCGACCGCAACACCTACGGTTACCTCAGCGAGCACCATAGCTTCGGCGAGACCGAAGACCAGGCCGGCGAGTACGCCGAAGAACTGGCGGCGGAAATGCTCGCCACCACACTCGACGTCGAGTTCGATCCCGACAAAAGCTGGGACGAGAAAAAGGAGATTTACCGCATCTCCAACAAAATTGTTCGCACCAGCAATGTCACGCAATCGGCCGTGGGCGACAAGAACGGCAAATGGACCACCACCATCGCCGCTGCCGTGCTGATCCTGGAATCATAAAACGCATTGCCTGCCCATCGCGGGCGCTGGTGCTTGCCGCGGAAAGCCGGCCAGAGGGTGCGACCGGAGGCGGGGCCCGGAGAAAATGGGGGGCGACGTTCGATCGGCCTGCCTTTTTTGCTGAGTCATTATAGGGATGGATCGAAGCCCATGGTGGACGCCCGCACATACGCGATTGCGCTGATCCAGATGCGCATGGGCCCTGATCCCGAAGCCAACTTCGCCTCCGCCCTGGAGCACATCCGCGGCGCGGCCGCCAAGGGCGCCAATATCGTCTGCCTGCCCGAACTCTTCCGCGCGCAGTACTTCTGCCAACGCGAAGATGTGCGCCTCTTCGATCTTGCCGAAACCATCCCCGGCCCCTCGACTGAAAAACTCGCCGCGATCGCCCGCGAAGCCCATATCGCCATCATTGCTTCTCTGTTCGAGCGCCGCGCGCCGGGCCTTTATCACAACACCGCGGTTACACTCAATGCCGCGGGAGCGCTGGCCGGCGTCTATCGCAAGATGCACATCCCCGACGACCCTCTTTACTTCGAGAAATACTACTTCGCGCCCGGCGACCTCGGTTTCAAGGCCGTGGAATCGGGCTTCGGCCGCGTCGGCACGCTGGTCTGCTGGGATCAGTGGTACCCCGAGGGCGCGCGTCTCACCGCTCTTCAAGGCGCCGAGGTGCTCTTTTATCCCACCACCATCGGTTGGCACCCGGCGGAAAAAGACGAGTTTGGCGCCGGGCAATTCGACGCCTGGCAAACCATTCAGCGCTCGCACGCCATCGCCAATGGCCTCTATGTGGCGGCTGTGAACCGCGTCGGCCACGAGCAGGGCGACGTTCTCGGCAATCGCGCTTCCGGCCCGGGCCTGGAGTTCTGGGGGGGCAGCTTTGTCGCCGATCCCTTCGGTCGCGTTATCGCCCAAGCATCGCAGAATGGGGAAGAAATCGTCCTCGCCACTGTCGATCTCGCCCGCATCGAAGAAACCCGCCGCAACTGGCCCTTCCTGCGCGACCGCCGCATCGACGCCTACGCGCCCATCTCGCGCCGCTTCCTCGATCCTGTGCGCTCCCGCGGCGGAGAGTAGCCATGCCCGCCGAAACGCCGCGCGCCTTGGGCTACCGCATGCCCGCCGAATGGGAGCCGCACGAAGCCACATGGCTGGCTTGGCCGCACAACCCCGAAGACTGGCCCGGCAAGTTTCAGCCCATCCCCTGGCTCTATGCCGAAATTGTTCGCCTGCTCGCCCGGCGTGAACACGTGCATCTCATCGTGGAGAATGCGGCCGCCGAAGGCCGCGCCGCCGGCATGCTGCGCCGCGCCGGCGCGAATCTCGATGGTGTGCGCTTCCACCGCTGGCGCACGGATCGCGGCTGGACGCGCGACTTCGGCCCCATCTTCGTGCGCAATGCGGAGGGTTGCGTGGGCCTCACCAACTGGCGCTTCAACGCCTGGGCCAAATACGACAACTGGCGCCGCGACGATCGGATCCCGGGCCGCATCGCCGCGCTCAGCGGCTTTCCCGAATGGCAGCCGACCATACCATTGCCCGGACCCGAGCCGCAAATGCATCGAGTCGTTCTCGAGGGCGGCTCCATCGACGTCAACGGCGCGGGTCTGCTGCTGACCACGGAAGAATGCTTGCTGAGCGAAGTGCAGCAGCGGAATCCCGGGCTCGGGCGCGAACAACTGGAGCAGGTCTTTTCCGATTTTCTCGGCGTCGACCAGGTGCTCTGGCTCAATCGCGGCATCGTGGGTGACGACACCCATGGCCACATTGACGACATCGCCCGCTTCGTTGCGCCCGACATGATCGCCGCCGCCGTTGAGCCCGATACGCGCGACGCCAACTATGCGCCGCTGGCGGAAAATCTCGCCCGGCTTCAATTTGCGCGCACGCCCGCCGGCAAACAGTTCAAGCTTGTCGAGCTGCCCATGCCGCGCCCGGTGGTCTTCCGCGGGCAGCGTCTTCCGGCCAGTTACGCCAACTTCTATATCGCCAACGGCGCCGTCCTTGTGCCCACCTTTCACGATCCCAACGACCGCGTCGCGCTCAACATCCTGGCTGACGTGTTTCCCGGCCGCGAAGTCATCGGCGTGCACAGCGTGGATCTGATCTGGGGCCTGGGCGCGCTCCACTGCATGACCCAGCAGCAGCCGTCGGCCTCTGTGCCGGTTTCGGGGTAGAATACTGCCGAAGAGGGAACTCACAGATGGCCTTGGGTGTCAAGGAAGCGATTTGTGTGGCCCGCACCTATTTTGTGGGTTTGATGCCCGAGTTTCCGGCGAAGAGCAATGACGTCCGATTGGAGGAGGTCGAGCGGGACGGTCCAAACTGGGCGGTCACCTTCAGTGTGCCCGCGTGATCTTTCAGCTTTCCCGATGAGCCAATAGCGGACGCCGCCTTATAATGCCTTTTCCCGTCGCCGAATTGCAAAAAATCATCATTGGTGACGGCACAGACGGACAACTAGTGTTTACTTGCATAAGTAATAGATATTGAGTAGAGTCTTTGGACAGGGGGTGTGCTGTGTCCAAAGCGGCTCCGATTCCGGAGTGTTCGTCGGCAGACCGTGCGCTTTTGCAGGCGTGGGCCACGAGCCGCACGATGGAGGCGCGGCTGGTGGCAAGAGCGCGCCTCGTATTGGGATGCTTGGAGGGCAAA
>JASHUH010000092.1 GCA_030040115.1 Acidobacteriaceae bacterium
GCGTTCGCCGCCGCCCTGCGCACAAAGGGATTCGCAAAGGCCAGCACAATCAACAGCACCAGGGCAAAGCGCAGCGCGAACAGCACCAGGTAGCGCAGCCGCCGGTGCCGCGTCGAGCTCTGCGTCCCGCGCTCAAAGAACATCAGCGAGCTCACCGGCCTGGGCGTGGTCACGTGCTTGCGCAGCAGGTGCACGAACACCGGCACGCCCAGCGCCGCCAATCCGCCCAAAAACCATGGCGCAAGAAAGCCCACTTCCGCCCTCCTCATCTGGGGCGCCCCGCCCTCGCCGCGACTTTGTTGTTGCGGCTAGGGTGGAAACCGCCTCATTGCAAACTCACGCGGTCACATACTCAGTTCCCCGCCTGCCGCAGCATCAAATACTCGCGCAGCGCCCTATCCAAAGGTTGATTGGTCAAAAGCAGTTGATAATCCATTCCCGCCCCGCGCGTGCGCGAACGCAAATCCTCAATATGCGAGTCCACCTTCGCCCGGTACGTCGTCTTCACATAATCCGGAATCACTTCCATCCGCTGATCGGTCTCCAGATCGACCAGAAGCGCGGAGCTCTTGAGCGCCGGCCGTATCTCCTCCGGGTCGAGGATGTGAAACAGCACCACCTCGTGGCCCCGGAAGCGCAGTGGCGCAATCGTACGCACAATTGTTTCCGGCGCCTCGTAAAAATCCGAAATCACAATGGCGATCCCGCGCCGGTGAAGAAAATTCTGAAAATGCGTGAGCGGCTTGGCGTAATCCGTGCGCGCGTGCGGCTCCGCCCGCTCCAGGCCCGCAAACAGCCGCGCCAATTGCCCCGGCCGGGTCGAAGGACGGATGTACTCCCGCACCTCGTCATCGAAAACGATCAGCCCCGCCGCGTCGCGCTGATTGCGAATGGCAAGATAAAACAGCGAAGCGGCAATAAAGCGCGCGTAGTCCATCTTGATCGGCGGCCCGGACGTGTATTGCATGGAGTTGCTCGCGTCCAGCAGCACCGTAAGCTGACTGTTCGTCTCGCCGCGATAGCGTTTCAAATAGCACCGCTCCGTGCGCGCATAAAGATTCCAATCCACGTGGCGCAAATCGTCTCCCGGCGTGTAGGCGCGGTACTCGGCAAACTCCTGGCTGAAGCCGAAATCCGGCGAGCGGTGCAGCCCAGCCACAAAGCCGTCCACCACCGTCTTCGCCAGCAGGTCCAGCGACGAGATGCCGGCCAGCACTTCGGGATCGAGAAACCGCTGCATCAGCCCTCCTTGGGCCGCTGCGCCTGCGCAAGCAGTTGCTTGAGAATGTCGTCGGCGTCCACGCGGTCCGACTCGGCGTGAAAGTTCAGCAAAATGCGGTGCCGCAACACCGGCACCGCCACTGACGTGATGTCCTCGTAGGTTACGTGATAGCGCTTGTGCGAGAGAGCCCGCGCCTTCGCGCCCAGCACAATGAATTGCGCCGCGCGCACGCTGGCCCCATAGTTCACATACTTCTTGATGAGCTCGGGCGCGTTTTCACTCTTCGGCCGCGTGGAGCGCACCAGCCCGATCACAAACCGCGACAGCGTCTCCGCAATCGGCGTCATGCGCACCAGTTGCTGAAAGTCCAGCATATCCTCGGCTGAACTCACTGCCTCCACATTCGCCACCCGCGTCGCCGTCGTCCGGTCAATCACCTTCAATTCGTCGTCGGCGCTCAGGTCTTCGAGAATGGTGTTAAAGAGAAAGCGATCAAGTTGCGCCTCGGGCAGCGGATACGTGCCTTCGAGCTCGATCGGGTTTTGCGTGGCCAGCACGAAGAACGGCGACGGCAGATGATAGAGATGCCCGCGCACCGTGCACGAGTGTTCCTGCATGGCTTCGAGCAGCGCCGACTGCGTCTTGGGCGGTGTGCGGTTGATTTCGTCCGCGAGCAGGATGTTGCCGAAGATGGGCCCTTCCACAAACGTCCACTTGCGGTGGCCGGTGGACAAATCCTCTTCAATAATGTCGGTTCCCGTGATGTCGGAAGGCATCAGGTCCGGCGTGAACTGGATGCGCCGGAACACAAGTCCCAGCGCATCGGCAATTGTCCGCACCATCAGCGTCTTCGCCGTACCCGGCATGCCCGTCATCAGAACATGGCCGCCTACAAAAATCGCAATCAATATCTCGTCCAGCACCTCTTCCTGGCCTACGATCACCGCGCGCACCTGCGTGAGGATTTTCTCGCGCACGTCGTGAAAATGCTCGATGCGCTCCTGAAGCAGCGCGGCGTCCTGATTCAATCCGGCAAAGGTCACCATAGATTCTCTTTCCCTTCAATTGGGTTTCGCGGATGGTCCCTGTAACTCCAGCAATAACTTCTGCGCCGGCCGGTAATCCGGCGCAACTTCGAGAGCCGCCAAAACGCTGTCCTGGGCCTTGTCCTTCTGCCCCGCGGCATAATACGCCTGCGCCAAGTCGAACTCCGCTCCCGCCTTGTCCACCGGGTTCGACGCCACCAGCGCGCTATACTCGCGAATCGCGTTGTCGTATTGCTTCTGCGCGTAGAGCAGATCGCCGAGTCGCCGGTGCAGATCGTCATTCTTCACCGGGTAGATGTAATTGATGCGTTCGAGAGTCGCCACGGCTTCGGCATTTTGTCCCGCGCCCTCTTCCAGCGCCGCCAAGCGCTTCAACGCGTCCGGTGATTGACCGCCTTCATGCTCGTACGCGGTCAAAATCGCCATTTCCGCCTTTTTATCGCCCTGCGCCCGGTCCGCATCCGCAATCAGTTCGTACACGTTCGCATCGTCCACGTATTGCGGATACATCGCCAGCACTGCCGGACCCGCCTGCACCACGGTTCCGTAGGACTTTTGCGCATCGGCGGCCACCAGCGCCTTCAGCTTTTCCCGCCAGGCGTCGAAATTCGCGGCCTCGGTCCCGTACTTGCCGTTGATCCATGCTATGTATTGCTGGTCGAACTGCTCCGGTTTCAGCCCCAGGTCCTGCTCGATCGACTGCGGCGTCGTCGCTAAATGAGCATACGAGTGCACCATGTCGAGCAGCTTTCCCGCACCCCACTTTTCCTGGATGTAGTCGCAAATGCTGCCCGCCTCGAAATAGGAAACAATCACCTGCGAGGGATACTGCGGGTACACAAATCCCCGATCGAGCTTCTCCACCGGCAGCAACTTTCTGTCGCGGATCGCCGCCAGCACCTCGGGCGTGACCCGGTTACGCCACTCCGGCGAGCGCTCGCCTTCTTCGTGCACCGCCAGTCCCTCGGTAAACCAGCGCGGCACGTGATGATTGGTCGCTGTCAAAATGAACACGTGGCTCATTTCGTGCCACAGCGTTGCGCCCCAATTGAAATCGCCCGGCTGCCGCGCCGAAGGGCTGTCCATGGCCACCACTTCGCCGAAAGTCACGCCCAGGGCGCCCAGCCCTGGCATTCCCGTGGTGCGCACCGCAAAATCTTCGTGGTTCGGATAAACCTCCACCTGCACCGGGCCGGGCAGCGTCATCTGGTACTTCTTCGAGTAAGCGGCGATAATCGTGTGTAGCTCCGGCTGCATATACGGCAGCAGCACCGCGGCTTCGTTTTTGTCCAGTTTCAAAATGGTTTCGCTGTCGCGGAACGTTTCGTAATTCTTGTAGCTGTCCAGCAAGCGCAGACTGTTCACCGTCGCCGCGTCGCGGTAGCCGTTGTTGTAGGCCAGCTCCAACTCCTGGTAGGGCTCATCCTCCTTGCCCAGCCGCATCAAATCGACGCCCAGCTCCGAGTGCGCCGACCACAGCCTCGGATTGGCTTCGATCGCTTTGCGGTAATACGTCACTGCCTCCTCGTACAGGTAGTGCAACTCGAGCTGGCGCGCCACCAACTCATAACCCTCGCCGTAGCTGGGGTTGATCGCCGCAATCTTCGCGAACCACGCGTCGGGCGAACGGTCGTCGATCAGCTCCATAGCGGCGTGAATCGCCATCGCATCCAGTGCGTCGCTCTCGAGGGCGATGGCCCTGTCCGCCTCCGCTGCCGCCGCATCGCGATCGTCATTGGTCAGCGCAATGTCCGCCATCAGCTCATGCGCCTCGGCCAGCTTGGGATCGAGCGCGATGGCCTTCGCGGCATACTCCTCGGCGTGCCCGTCGAATCCGTCCATCGAAACCGTAGCCAGCCCCACATATGCCTCGGCGTTCGACGGATCCTTCTCCAGCGCCTCCTTGAAAAGCCCTTCCGCGTCGGCGTCATTAAAGCGTTTGTGCAGCAGCATGCCCCAGCGCACCTTGTAGAGCGCCTGGCTGTCCTTGGGATCGGCCGCCAGCCGGAACTGCGCGTTGGCCTGCTCCCATTCCTCCAGACCCCAGAAGCCTTCGGCGCGGTAATACGCATCATTGCTGCGCGTCAGGCTGTCGAAGCAGGCTTGCGCCTCGGCGCCATGACCATGTTTGCGCAGCGCCCAGCAATCCGTGGGAACCGCGGCGTGCGCCAGCACGGCGCAGGTCGCCAGAAGCGCCGAAATCGCCAGCGCCCGCCTCATTTGTCCAGCTCTCCCTGCACCTTGGCCAGCGACACCAGCGCCGTGGTCAGTTGCTTTTTATAGTCTTCCGGATCCATGGCCGGTTTCTCGTACTTCAGCATGTCGATCTTCTCTTCCAGATCGTCCTTCTGCTTCAACAGCGCGCGCTTCGCCGGATCGTTCATCGCCTCCTGGCTGGCGCCCGTGCGCAGTAGCGTGAAGGTCGAAAGAAACAAGCCCTCGCCATTTCCCGCTTCGCGAACGGGGTCGCCGGAGCCGGTGTCGTTAAACACCGCGTGCTCCGTCGCCAGCCGTTTTTGCGAGTCGTAAAACGCCGCGGTCTTTGTGGTCGCGTACGTGAACGCCTCCATCGCGCTCACCGATCCGCTCTTGTCCGTATCCGCCGAGGGATCCTGGAACGCCTCCACCCAGTAGCGCGCAAAGACCGTGGCGTTCTTCTCCGTTCCCGATTTCGTGGCGGCAATCACCGCGCGTCCGGGCCGCTCCAGCGCCGGCGCCGCTCCGCCGCTCGCACTCGTGGTGTCCACAATCAACTGCCGCTTCGAGGCGATGTGGTCGCACAGTTGCGCAATCTCGCCCGCGGTCATATCCGGCCCCACCAGGTTGAACTTGTACTCAACCCCGTCATAGGACCCATGTCCGATCAGCACCAGCACAAAATCGTCGTCCGCCTTGGCCTCGCGCGCGGTTTCCTCCAGCGCCGCTCGCAACTGCGCCGCCGTCGATTGCGCGCCCGTCAACGTGGTCACGTGCGCCGCCGGACCTTCGGCCGTATAAACCCGGCTCAACTCGTTGGCGTCCGCTGTAAATCGCTGCACGTAATCCGGCTCGCCGCCCAGCCCGGCCACGATCACAAAGTACGTGACCGCGCGCGCCTGCGCCGCTATCGCCAAGGCCAGCACTGCCAGCCACGCGCGCCTCATATCACCCCCCACTTCCGGCGCAGCAGCCACTCCAGCAGCGGCAGCCCCAACAAAAGCAGAAAGACGATCGGCATGTCCCACAACTCCTTGGTGCTGCGCACGGAGATGCCGGCTTCGGAATACGAGATGTCGCGCGGCAGATTCTTCAGGTCCGTCGACTTCCAATAGCGCCCCCCGGTTTCTTGGGCAAGCTGCTCCAGCAATCGCCGGTTCTGTCCTGTATGAAAGTTCTCCGCCACGCCGTCTTCGCGTTGAAAGGTCAGCACATCGCTTCCCAGCGGATCGGACTGGTCGGACGCCGGGCTCGCCGTCACCTCGGCCAGGTACGTGCCCGGCTTCTCCGCTGTCCAATCCCCCTGGTACAAGCCGGGAGTGTCTGCCGACGGCGTCAGATCGACCATCGTATTCACGCCGCCCGGCCCCACAATGTGCGCCGCCACGTCGGCATCCGCCGAAGGTTGAAACTGCGCATTGCGCACCTGGGCCGAAATCTGCACTTGCCCCTCATCCGCCAGCAGCCGCGCCGGCATCGACACCGTCACCGGCCCCGGCGACTCCGCAATCAGCCAACGCAAAAGCTGCTGCCAGAACAAATCGTGCGCGGGGTCTCCCAGCGGCTCACTCATTTGCCAGCGCCACGTGCCGCCG
>JASHUH010000093.1 GCA_030040115.1 Acidobacteriaceae bacterium
GCTTGGCGTGAATGGGCACGATGTCTTGGGAGTGATACTGGACGGTCCGTGCCACTGCATCCTGCGCGGTAGCCGCGAGCGGCCCAAGAGAGAGTGCAACTCCGGCGATGAAGAAGATGAGTGTGGTATTCATGCTGCTACTACTCCTTTGCGGATAGGAATCCGGGCGTTGTTGAGTCCCGATGGTTCGAACGGAAACTGATTTGCAAGTTCGCGCAGGCCATCGGCAATTCCGTATCGGTCGAAAAACTCGCGCCGTTTTAGATTGGCCTTGGGGTCGTTGACCGCCATCCAGTGGAAAACGGAATCGGTGTTGAGATGGGCTTTCTTCGTGAGATTGGGTTGGCAAATGACCATTTGGCCAGGAGGATAGAGGCTCGCGACGAGGTCACAGACCATAGGGTTCAGGCGAAACTTTTCGGCGTAGAGGGCGCGGTCCATCTCCGGATTGGCAAGGAATATCTTTGTCGGGCAGCTCTCGACAACGATGTTGAGCAGGCCAGACTCCTCCAATTCCTTGACTGACTGCGTGGCGAGGATCATGGCTGCTCTGTGCTTGCGCCAGGTCTTCTCGGCCTGCACTATGTAGTCGCGAATTACTTCGTTGCGCATGAACAGCCACGCCTCGTCCATGAGAAATGCTTTGAAAGTGGCGAGTCGTCGCCAATCGCATATCTCCTGAGAGGCACGATGCAGCACATAGAACAACAGCGGCTCCAGTAGATCTGGAGCATCGCCCCATCCCTTGAAGTTGAAAGTCTGGAAGTTCTTGAATGTGAGCGTGTCTCGTGCGTTATCGAACAGGAAACCGTACTGGCCGGCGCGCGTCCAGCGGTAGAGCCGGTCCTTCAACTCGCCCACGATGCTGGCGAAATTTGTGAAGGTTCGCTGGTCGGCAGGTAACACATAGATCCGCTCGATGGCGCGCCAAAGCTTCATCTCGTCTGTGAAGTCGAGGCGGCGGCGTTGGTCGTTGCCTTCAATCAGAACCCGCACCAGGCTAAAAAGGAATTGCAGGTTCTCCTGGCTGGGCACGAGAGAAAACGGATTGATCGTGAAGTCGCGTTCCTCTCGGCCGACATTCAGATACGATCCGCCGAAGATGTGGGTAAGTGCCTCGAAGCTGCCGCCGATGTCGAAGATGAAGGTCAGCGGATCGTACTTCTGGGCGTTTTGAAGGATGAAATTGGCGAAATAGCTCTTACCCGAGCCGGTAGCTCCAAGGATCAGAGCGTGCGCCACGTCGTTCACATGGAAGTTGAGATAGTACGGCGTGGCGTTGTCGGTTTCGAGCACAGCCAAGTACTCCGTACCAAGGTAACGATTGATCTTTTCACCGGGGAGAATTGTGAACAGGAACGAGAGGTCGGCATAGTTCGTGTTCAGCAGGTAGAGCCGACGGAGGTTGAAAGCGTAGTTGCCGGGCACAATAGCGAAGTAGGCGTTGAGCTGGTTGTAGGTCTCGGCGAAAAGCGCGCCATCGGCGTTGGTGAAGATTCCGGCAAATTCGCCTACCACCGAATCGACGGTTTGCCGCTCTTTGCCATAGAGCACAATCGTGAGCGAGAATTCACCCAATTGCTGGCCCTCGCCCAACTCGCGCAGGCAATCGCCCAGGTTCTCAATGTCCGCCTGTTTCGATTCGTCCACCAGTACATCGCGTGGGTTGGCTTTGGCGGGGTCGTTACCGAGCTGCGAAATAAATCCGGTCTTGGAAATATTGAAATGGCGCCGACGCTTGTTCACTTCTTTGCGCGCCGCGGCGGGCGGAAGTGGCTTCCACTCCGAGATGGCGATGAAGTTGGCGGAAATCTTCAACAGTGCGTCTAGCGCAAGCGGCCGGGTTTCCCCGATGCATTCCTTCATGGTTAAGATGCGAACGTAGTCATCGCCAACGCGGAGATGGTCGCGTTCGCCTTCAAGCGTTGAATTGACAACCTGGTTGCAGAGAAATTGCGAGTGTTTGGGCTCACCGGCGATGCGCCAGGCGTCGAAATTGAGTAGCCGCCGCAGGAAGCGAAACTGGCTTCTGAAATCCAGGACCTCGATGCGCGTGAAATCGGCGAGCTGGCGCACAAATGCCTGCACCTGCTGTTCAAGGCGGCCCAAATCGCGCTCGATCTCCGCGCGCAACAAAACCTTCATGCCGCGATTCGAGAACTGCGCCCTCAGCTCGTTCAAGCCGATCGCCGGGTTGTTTAGAAGATGCTTGAGAGCGGTGGCGACACCGGTCTTCGACCGCGAGCCTTCAATCACAATCGCGTAGTAAATCTCGATCTCGAAAAGCCGATCGGCTTTCTCCTCGAAGTGTTGCCGCCGCCGGTCCTGGCCGGTCTGCACAACCGAATGATCGTAATGGGCGAAGGGAATTTCCGGGTTGTTGGTCTTGAACAGGTATTGGTAAACGTGGAAGCCGGGGGAGAAATTCTTGAGCGCGGCCTCAAGGCGCTTCACGGCGGATTCCTGTTTGTCATAGTCCAGGCTTTCGTAGTCGACGCCCGTCACGCGCAATACCATTCCGAGGTCGCCGCTTTTGGTGAGGAATGCGGAC
>JASHUH010000094.1 GCA_030040115.1 Acidobacteriaceae bacterium
CTTCCGCCCCGCGGATATGCTGGCCGGAGGTCAGGGCGCGCCGCTCGTGCCGCTGCTCGATTACGTTTTGTTTGCGCATCCGAAACGAGGGCGCGTTCTACAAAACATCGGCGGTATTGCCAATCTCACCGCAGTACCCGCAGGAGCATCGTCAAACGCGGTGATTGCCTTTGACACAGGTCCCGGAAGCATGGTGATCGACTGGCTGGCGCAGGAGCTTTTCGCCATGCCCTTCGACCGCAACGGAACCCTCGCCGCGCGCGGCCAGGTCATCGCGCCCGTCCTCGCTCACGCTTTGCGCAATTCCTATTTCCGCCGCAAGCCGCCACGCACCACTGGCCGCGAGCAGTTTGGCCGTGAATACGCAGCCGGATTTTTGGAGCAGTGCCTGCGCTGCTCCGGCAGGCCCGAGGATGCGCTGGCCACGGCGACCGCGCTAACCGCCGAAACGATCGCTCAGAGCTATCAGCGCTTCATTCTGCCCGCCATGGGCCGCAGTCCCGTCGATTACATCGTCTCCGGTGGCGGCGCGCGCAATCGAACGCTCGTTTCGCTGCTTGAGACGCGTCTAAAACCATTGGGCTGCACGCTCGCGGCGAGCGCGGACTTTGGACTGCCCGTCGAGTCTAAAGAGGCGGCGGCCTTTGCTTTGCTGGCTTGGCAAACCTGGAATCGCCGGCCCGGCAACGTGCCTGCCGCCACGGGAGCCAGGCAGGCCGTCCTGCTGGGACAAATTACTTATGTGTAGAAAGTTGCGCAGCGGCCGGCTGAAGTTCATGTTCTTTCCCCTCCCGAAGGTGATGACCGCTTTCTTTGCGCTGCTGCCGGCGCTCGCATCCGGGCTGTTGATCCTCACTGGCTGCGGAGCGTCGCGCCCACAGCCCGGCACAGTCGTATTTCTCATTGAAAGCAGTCCCGCCAATCTCGATCCGCGTATGGGCACCGACGCCCAATCGGAGCACATCGACGAATTGCTCTTCGACGGACTGGTGGCGCGAGACGCGCACTACCGCTTCATCCCCGCGCTCGCCCAATTTTGGGAGCAGCCGGATCCCCGCACGCTGGTGTTCCATCTCCGCTGCGGCGTTCGTTTCGCTGACGGCCGTCCGCTCACCGCGCGAGACGTGGCCTGGTCCATCAACTCCATGCGCGACGGCACGGTGATCTCCCCCAAAGCTGCGGCTTATGCCTCCATCGACTCCATTGAAACACCCGACCCTCTTACTGTCGTTCTCCACCTCAATCGTCCCGACAATTTCCTCCTCACCAACCTTTCCACCGGCGCTTTCGGTGTCGTTCCCTACGGCAGCGGGCGCGACTTTTGGCGGGATCCCATTGGTTCGGGGCCGTTTCGTTTTGTCAGCCAGCAGATCGATCAGGACGTCGTTGTGGAGCGCAATCGATTGAGCTGGTCTGTTGTGCCGAAGATCGCGCGCGTGCGCTTCGCCGTGGCGCCCGACGCCATCACCATGGCCCTGGAACTCGAAAAAGGCTCCGCCGACGTGGCCATCAACTCGCTGCCGATGGACGCATTGCCGGTCCTGGCGCGGAGGCCCAATCTCGTCGTGGACGACGCGCCGGGCACGGTCATCCAGTACCTCGCTTTCAATTTGCGCGATCCCATCCTCCGCCAGGTGCGCGTGCGCCAGGCCATCGCCTATGCCATCAATCGCGAGCTCATCATTCGAACCCTACTTGACGGCCACGCGCGGCCCGCAGTCAGCCTCTTGCCGCCTACCCATTGGGCGTGGACCGGCGATGTGGAGCACTACGAATACGACCCGCAGCGCGCCCGGCAATTGCTGGATGAAGCTGGCTACAAGGCCGGCGCCAACGGCGTGCGTCTCCATCTGACCATGAAGATGAGCAACGACGAAGGAACACGTCTGCTCGCCGCGGTGCTGCAGCAGCAACTGGCGCGAGTCGGCATCGCTCTTGACCTGCGCAGCTTCGAGTTCGCCACCTTTTACTCCGATGTGGTGCGCGGCGCATTCCAAATGTATTCGCTGCGCTGGATTGGCGGCAACGAACAGCCCGATTTATATAGCTACGCGTTCTCTTCCGCGCGCTTCCCTCCAAAGGGCGCCAACCGCGGCCATTACTCGAACTCGCAACTGGATAATCTCCTCGCAGACGCCGCAGAGAACGAAGACATGAGCCGCCGCCGTGCGGATTACGTCGACGCGCAGCAGATCCTCGGTCGGGATCTGCCGGCCGTCAATCTGTGGTATCGCGACACGGTCGTCGTCCACAATCGCCGGCTCGAAAATGTCGTTCCTGCCCCTTCGGGAAGCTTCAGCTTTCTCGAAACCGCGGAATTGAAGCCTCAATCGACCGCCAGCCTGCGCCTGTCGGCCTTACACCAGCCCTAAGCCGCCATCCACAACCAGAATCTGGCCGGTGATAAAGCTCGGGCCCGTCGCGAAGAACAGCACCGCTGCGGCAACGTCCTCCACGGCTCCGTTGCGCCGCATCGGCGTCTTCGCGGCAAAGCGTGCGGCTTGGTCGGCGCCCCGCGCCGTTCCGTCGTCGATCTCGATGGCGCCCGGGGCCACGCAATTGACGCTCACCTCCGGCGCGAAAGCTTTCGCCATGGTCTTCGTGAGCATGTGCAGCGCGGCCTTCGAGCTCGAGTAGTGCGCGTGTCTGGCCCACGGATGAAGTCCGCCCAGCGATCCGAGGTTCACAATGCGTCCGGCCGCCGCGCGCAGATGCGGCAACGCCTCGCGGGCGACGAGAAACGGCCCGCGCGCATTGGTTTCAAACACCTCATCCCATGCTGCGGTGGTGAGCGAGTCAAGAGGAGCCGAAGCAAAAACGGCGGCATTGTTCACCAATAGGTCAAGACGCCCGAATCGCGCCGCCACGCCGGCCACCGCCGCGCGCACTGAAGCTTCGGAGCGCACGTCACACTCCACTGCGAGCGCGTGGCGCCCCAGCACCTCAACTTGACGAACCGTTTCCGCAGCTTCGGCCGGCGAATTTCGGTAGCTGATGGCGACATCCGCTCCGGCCTGAGCGAGGGCCACTGCGATGCCGCGTCCAATCCGCTTCGCGCCACCCGTCACTAACGCCGATTTTCCGACGAGCGATTCCGTAGCCATACCGACCAGCCACGATTGTAGGGCTCCGTTCCTGGGTCAGGGGCGCTAACACAGGTCTCCAACCAGCCTTTTTGGAGCTGAAGCAAAGGGCGGCCACTAGCGGAAAAACAAAAGGTAATGAACTAGGACTAAGAACGGCACGCCAGCAGTGCTAATGGGAATTCGGCTGAGAATTCTGCGCTCCACCGGAAGGTTTGTTCGAGGGAGCGTTCTTCTGGGAATCCCCGTTGTCCTTGGCGCCGGAGCCATTATTCGACTGGCCCGAAGAGCCGTTGTTGGAGCTTCCTGAAGAGCCATCGTTGCTCTTATAAATCGAATACTGCGGCGCCGGGCGATGAAGCTTCACCTCCATCGACATCTGCGACTTTTCCACCTTGTAGTCCTTCCCGTAGGTCTGGAACCCGTTCGCAATCACCTGCAGGCGGACGGTGTCGCCAATGGGAATCACGTCGATGATCGCTTTGCCATCTTCGTTGCTCTTCAATTCCATGGCGCCCTTGTCCCGCTCACCTTCGATGGGATGAAAGATCACCGCGGCATTCTCAATCGGCTTGCCATCGTCATAGCGCAGGACGGTCACCTGGATGGTCGAGGTCGGCGGCGGCGCCTTGTACTTGCGCATGCGCTGGCTCTGGCTTCCGTGGACGGCCATGGAGCAGAGAAACAAGCCGGAAGCGGCCGCAAACATGCAAGAACGTAGGGTCCAACGTTGCAACATGGAGATCATTTTATCGCTTTCCCGCCCTGTCGGGCGGCTGCCAGTTGTCGCTGTGCGCCGTCAATCGGCGCGCAACAAGGTGATCGATTTTTTAGGGCTTTCTTTTTGGGCAAACCAGGTGTTTTTTGTTCTCTGGCAGTGGCTGTGGCGGGAGCACTCAACTGCTGCTGTAATACCAGACGGGTATAATGGCAACCTTTATGAGTGAGCTTCACTCAAATTTTTCCCAAAATTCACTTGACAACTTCAGGGCGGTTTCCCTATCTTTAGCAATTGGAAGACGAGACTGCTAGCAATGAATGTCGAGAGTGCTAGCTCTTCGCTTGCGGAACGGCTGTTTCGGGGGATTCTCCCCAGCCGCCCGCATCCGGCAATTCCCAAGCTTTTGTCTTAAATCACTCAAAATCCCGCGAGCCGGGGCCAACCCGGTTCGCGCGTGAAGGAGAAGCGAAGCAATGGCAGCAACATCCGTTACCACCACGTTCACCCCGCTCCACGACAGAATCCTTGTCCGCCGAGTGGAAGAGACCGAGACCGTTCGCGGCGGCATCATCATTCCCGATAGCGCCAAGGAAAAACCCCAGGAGGGCGAAGTCATCTCCGTGGGCAAAGGCAAATCCAACGACGAAGGCAAAGTATTCCCGCTGGACGTGAAGGCGGGCGACCGGATTCTCTTCGGCAAGTACTCCGGCACCGAGATTAAAATCGACGGCGAAGAATACCTCATCATGCGCGAAGAGGAAGTCCTCGGCATCGTCAAGAAGTAGCGCGAGGAGCGCGAGAGTGGTCAGTGAAGAGTGGACAGTGGTCAGTAAAAACCACGCACTCCTGGCATCCTGGTCACTTGATTCGACTCAAGCTTGAAACCCGAAACCACGCAACTGATCACTGAACACTGATCACTGGAGAGTGAAATGGCAAAGCAAATTCTGCACGGTGAGGATTCCCGTCAGGCGATTCTGCGCGGCGTGAATACGCTGGCGGACGCCGTCAAGGCGACGCTCGGGCCCAAGGGCCGGAACGTTGTAATCGAGAAAAAGTTTGGCTCACCCACCATCACCAAAGACGGCGTGACGGTGGCCAAAGAAATCGACCTGAAGGACCCGCTGGAGAACGTGGGTGCACAACTGGTGCGCGAAGTGGCCTCGAAAACCAGTGACGTGGCCGGCGACGGAACCACCACCGCGACGGTGCTGGCGCAGTCCATTTTCCGCGAAGGCGTAAAGACCGTAGCCGCCGGCGCCAACCCCACCGCCCTCAAGCGCGGCATTGAGAAGGCCGTCACCGCGGTGATCGGCGTCCGCGACAAGGACGGAAAGTGGACCGAGGGCGGCGCCTTGGGACAACTCTCGAAGCCTGTCAACGAAGGTTCTGTGGCTCAGGTAGGCGCCATCTCGGCCAACGGCGATCAGGAGATTGGCGACATCATTGCCCACGCGGTGAAGGTGGTGGGCAAAGACGGCGTCATCACCATCGAGGAGTCGAAGACCCTGCACACCGGCCTCGAGACCGTGGACGGCATGCAGTTCGACCGCGGCTATCTGAGCCCCTACTTCGTCACCGACGCGGAGCGGCTGGAGGCGGTTCTCGACGATCCCTACATTCTGATCTACGAAAAGAAGATTAGCGCCATGAAGGACCTGCTGCCCCTGCTCGAGCAGATCGCGCGCGGCGGCAAGCCGTTGCTGATCATCGCCGAGGATGTCGAAGGCGAAGCGCTGGCCACACTGGTGGTGAACAAGCTGCGCGGCACGCTCAACGTGGCGGCTGTCAAGGCGCCGGGCTTCGGCGACCGCCGCAAGGCCATCCTGGGCGACATCGCCATCCTGACCGGCGGCAAGGCCATTACTGAGGACCTCGGTATCAAGCTCGAAGGCGTCAAGCTCGAGGACCTGGGCAAGGCCAAGCGCGTGACGATCGACAAGGACAACACCACCATCGTCGACGGCGCTGGAAAGAGCTCCGAAATCGAAGGCCGGGTCAAGGAGATCCGCTCGCAGATCGAGAAGACCACCTCCGATTACGACAAGGAGAAGCTCCAGGAGCGGTTGGCCAAGCTGGTTGGCGGCGTAGCCATCATCAAGGTGGGCGCGGCCACGGAGACCGAACTCAAGGAGAAGAAGGCTCGCGTCGAAGACGCCCTGCACGCCACCCGCGCGGCCGTCGAGGAAGGCATTGTCCCTGGCGGCGGCGTGTCCCTGGTGCGCTGCATGTCGACGGTCGAAAAGCTCATCGGAACGCTGTCCGGCGACGAGAAGACGGGCGCCCAGATCGTGCTGAGGGCGCTCGAAGAGCCGCTGCGCCAGATCGTCGGCAATGCCGGCGAAGAGGGCGCCGTGGTGGTGGCCAAGGTGCTCGACGCCAAGGACCCGCACTTCGGCTACAACGCGCTGACCGGCAAGTTCGAGGACCTGGTCGCATCCGGTGTCATCGATCCCACCAAGGTCACGCGCACGGCGCTGCAGAATGCGGCCTCGATCGCGGCACTGCTGCTGACCACCGAAGCTCTGGTTGTCGAGCTGCCCGAGCCGAAGACCCCCGCTCCGGCCGGCGGCCATGGCGGCATGGACGGGATGTACTGATAGAGGGAACACGGGACCGAGGGACCACGGGAAAAGAAAGCACCACCTCGGCCCTTAACAAGCTCGGAAATTCGAAAGGCCTCCGGCTTCGGCCGGGGGCGTCTTGTTTATGTCCGAAATCCTGTTGACCCCGGGGCCTGGAAAGGAATTGCCGTGCTGCGTAAAACGTTTTCGATTCAGCTCTTGCCATAGTGGCACCGTGTCAGGTGGCGTTTCCTTCCACCCCAGCGAGTACAAATCGCTCCCTTGGGACCCCGGAGGAGAAAACGCCACTCAGCGTCCCGGTTTCCGAAAAGGGCGGCATCGGAAACCTTGTAGCGCGGAATCTTTCATCTCTGGAGGCCGGGCGACTCGAAGTGGGGTATAAGCCATCTCACGCTATGAGGAATAACCAAAGCATCCGTCTTTGGCGGGGGACCAATTGCTGTTTCAGTAGTATTTTGGGCTCGACACTTTCGCAGGTGATCTGTGTTTTCCAATCATCGACTGAGGCGACTGGAACGGGAGGGTCATGCGACCGGGTCGTATGGCTTCTCCCAGCGGCGCATGTCTTCTTTCATCAAGCGCATCTGGGGAGATAAGCTTCGCATCATCGGCGCAGGAAACGTGCCGCGTAGCGGTTCCGCAATTCTCGCTATCAATCAGACCACCCACCTCGATCCCCTTTTTCTCGCCCTTGCCGTCCCCCGTCCCATCCATTTCGTTGGGCTGGACGATGACGGCGAACTCGAACCATGGTACACTCCGCTCCTCTATGAAATGATGGGCGTCATCCGCGTGTCGGAAGACCTAGCGGTGAACGGGGGCCATCACTTCCTTGCAGAGGTTGACGACGCGGTCCGCTACGGCGAACTTATCGGCATCTTTCCGGAGGGCCGGCTCGAGCTCAAGCGCGATCGCAGCCAGATTGCTCCCTTCCATCACGGCGTGGCGGCGATCACCAAGCGGCACCGACTTCCGGTTGTGCCCATCTTTATGCAGGGCATGGAAGCGGTGATGCCCAACTCCTCCGCGCATTTGCGGGAAAAAGTCAACGTTGCGCCGCCGATTACTATCGTCATCGGGGAGTCGATTTACCCTCCTCGGCTGTTTAATGAGGGGTGCGTTCGCCAAGCCATACTCGAGCTGCGCGACCACTTCCCCGCGACAGCTTGCGGGAAGGCCTTGCGCGTTGGCTGACGCCCGGGACCGGCGCTGGATGCCGCGTTCCGCGACCAGGAAGGGGGAAGACCGTGTTCTGGGACCGCTCTAGCGCTCCTGCGAACGCCCCGCCAGCTCCATTTCGCGTTCTTGTCGAGCTTGCGCGAGCAGCGTCCTCACTTCTTCATCCTTGGTCGCGCTGAAGTCGCGGTAGAACATTCCGACTGCCTCAAAATCCAACGGCTGGTGCGGGCAAATCACGCGATCCGCCTCCGTTTCAAGCTCCCTGCAGGTTTGCATTGAAGCTACCGGCGCCGCAATGAAAATGCGTCTCGCGAGCTTCCTCACCGCGCGCGCGGCTGCTTTCATGCTGGCGCCGGTCGCAATGCCATCATCGATAAGAATTGCAGTGCGCCCTGCAATTTCCACCGGCGGGCGGCCTTCCCGGTACGCGCGTTCCTGCCGCTCCAGCTCCAGGGTTTCCCGTTCGATCACCCTCTGCACTTCATCATCGGAAATCTTCAACGCGTGCAGGATGTCCTGGTTCAAAACCACGACTTCGCCGCTGGCGATTGCCCCCATCGCCAACTCTCTCTGCGAGGGGACGCCGATTTTGCGCACCACAAAAATGTCCAGCGGGCATCGCAAGGCGTGCGCCACCTCGAAGGCCACCGGCACACCGCCGCGCGGCAGCCCCAGCGTCACGGCGTCCTCAAAGTCATTCGGCTGCGCCATGGCCGCGGCCAGCTTTCGCCCCGCGTCTCTTCGGTCCTCAAAGAGCATTCCCCGGGTCTCTTCCCGCCACTGCCTGTGGTTGTCCGACGCCCTGAGCAGGACGGGATGGCGGCAAAGCAGGGGCGAAGGACCGATTCGGCTGCGCGAACCGGTCTTCGCTTCTGAAAATTACACCCTTTGCGTGTTTCTGGAAAGACGCTCCTGGAAAAAGCAGAGCAAAGCGATCGCGACGGAAAGTGGGTTGGGCCGCGGCTGGTGCGCACGGCAACCCGCCTCCTTCAACAACCGGCAGGCGCAGGCCAGGGGTCGGGCAGGGAATGCTTGCGAGGCGCCAATGCCTCGAATCCTAGGCCCCCACGCTTCCGGAACGTCAGCCCCCTGCCGCGATTTGCTCCGCCGCTGCGGCTGCAGGTTTGCCTACTGGCGGTAGGACCGGGGGAAATGGACATCGACTCCTGCCTCCCGATTCACTTGCTCGGTCGCAGTCAGGTCGAGTTGGCTTAAGGGAATTTCGGCCCGTTGTCCATCCAAGATGTACACCGTGGTGGGCGTCAGCATGTAGTTGTGAACCTGCATCGATGGCCTGCCGTCGTTGAATACCAGCGTGACGGCTTGCTGGCTATTGGGGCTGCTGTAGGGCGGACGATACTGAACCGGGTTGCCGCTGCCGGACGGCCAATAAGGCGTGTAGATGCGCGGGGGCGGAGGATAAGCCAAATAAGCGGGCGGAGCCGCAGGCGTCATCATGGACACAATGGGGGCCGGAACTGGCTCATTCTGCGGTTGCTCAATCGGCTCCGCTCGCGGCGCATCCCGCGGCGCCGGGATGGAATAGGCGCTCGGCGCGCGGTGCATCAGGCCGTAGGGGTCCTCATAGGGCACTTCGGGGACCGGTCGCGGTTGAGCCGCGGGAATCTCAAAGTCATCCATCACCTTAAGCGTGAGCCGCGTTTCCCCCTTCAGCGTGGGCCGCGGGCCGCGCCGGGGAAGGTTCAGCACGTCGATTGGCCACAGAATGGGAATCGACCACTCCACCGCGTCGCGCACCGGATGGCCTTTGCCCAGGATGCGGCCTTGGCGGTCGACGTTATAGCCGTGCACACCCACCACTCTTGCGGCGACGGGAAGAACGGTGTCCGGCTCGATGACCATGCGGTCGAAGTCGAGCTCCATCCAGCCTTTGCCGACCAGATGGCCGGGATCCTTGTAGTCCTCGAACCGGCCTTCCATAAAGCTGTTATAGGGCAGGGCGAAGCGCGCGTAGCCTTCCGTGTAGCCTACCTGGCAGAGGACGGGATCGCCGACGGCGACGGTTTTTGAGGAGAGTTTCGGCTCGGAAAGCGTGCACTCGATCAGAGAACCGGCGGGGATCAACTGCACGGCGGCGTAGGCGGACGCAGGCGCTGCGAGCAGAAGACCAAGCAGAGCAAGGGGGGTGCTCTTCATGGCGGGGCTCCTGGTTTTTGACCGGCTCGGAAGGAGGTGAGCCGAAGATCGTGCGATATACAGCAAAGAAGCGCAAACGCTGATCACGTGCAGGAGTTGGTTCGTTCTCACAGGTCAGGATCGAACCCGGAGCCTAATCATGGAAGAATTCTTGCGGCGCTGTCAAGGGCGTCGCTCAGCTTGCTGGCCGCGCCTCGAAGCAGGCCTCGATCTCTTCCAGCGTCTTGCCCTTGGTCTCGGGCAAGAAGAGCGCTGCGGTGAGCAGATACACCACCGTGAAACCGGCAAAAAGAAAGAACATCGACGAATAGCCGTAGCGGCTGACAAAGGGCAGAAAGATCCCGGCCAGAGTTGTCGACACCAGTTGGTTGATGACCAGCGCAATGCTCATGCCGTTGGAGCGGATGCGCGTCGGCATCAGTTCCGAGAGCGCCAACCACACGCATACGCCCGGCCCTAACGCATAAAAGGCCATGAACACATAGAGTCCAAACGCCACCAGCCAGCCGTGAGCCTCGCTAGGAACGCGGCCCACGAACGCTTTATCGATTTTCAACGGCGCGGCGCGCGCGGCGTCGAGATTGGCGAACGGATTTTTGAAAAATGCTTCGACTTTGCTCCCGGGAACGCAGCTCTCCCGTGTAATTTCAATCGGCGCGGTGGCGCGCTCGTCGGAGCGCACAAAGCTGGTGGCCGCCGTGAAGTCGCCGTAGGAGTAAATGATGGCCAGGGAGGCGCGCCGGTCATTGATGGCGCTGCCTGTATAGTGAGCCGCGGTCAGCAGCTTGCCCGCGACCGCCGGATCGAAGCGCAGGCTAAGATTCTGGCCCGAGCCCACCATGGCCTGCACTGCTTCGCGGCAATCCACGGTCGCACTTTCCGTCGTCTTGAACAGAATTCCGACGGAGAGCAGGGAAGCGATGACGCCGCTCGTGCCCAGCACGAGAAGAAAACGCCGGCCCTTGCGATCCACGAGCATCATGCCAATGGTGGTGATGAGGAAATTCACCACAGTGAAGATCACGTAGCCCCAATGTGCGTAAAGGTCGTTGAGTCCACTCTGCAGAAGAATGCCGGTGTTGTACCCGATAATCGAGTTGACGCCGGTGGCCGTGTTGCAGAACAGAATGACGCACGCCAGCACAAAGGGGATGACGTACTTGCGGCGCAGCAACGAATCTTTTAACCTCTCACCCCGCTTGATCTCAGCGGCGTGCGCCGCTGTCTCCATCTCTTCGAGCTCCAGGGCGGCCAGTTCGGGGCTGCGCGAGCGCCGCAACGCGGCGTAGGCGCGCTCTTTGAGGCCACGGCGGAAAAGCCAACGCGGCGACTCGGTGACCAGCAAGCTTCCCAACACAAACAGAACGCCGGGCGGCAGCGAGACCCAGAAGATGCGCCGCCAGGCTTGGTCCTTGAAATGGAACAGGATTGCAGCGTCGGCAGCTCGCGCCACTGCTTCCACGCGATAGCTGAAATAAATGCCGAACACCGCGGCGGCGACGATGCCGAGCGTCAGCATCCACTGGAAAATGGCCGTGCCTTTGCCACGGTTCGAAGCCCCCAGGCACTCGGCCAAGTAGAGGGGGACCACCACGCCGACGAGGCCGGCGCTGACACCCTGGAGGAGGCGGCCGGCAAACAGGGAGCCGTAGCCGTGCGATAGGGCGATCACGGGAATGCTCAGGACGAACGTGAGGCCGCTGAGGATCATCAGCCGTTTACGGCCCATCCAATCGGCCAGCAGGCCGGCGAATAGAGTGGAAAACACGCTGCCCAACAAGACTGCGGCTACGATTACCGAAAGCTGCGCCGCGGTCAGCCCCGACGTGGCTTCCAAATATGGCAGCGCGCCGCCGATAATGCCTACATCGATGCCGTACAGCAGGCCGCCAAGCCCGGCGACCAGAAGCAGAATCGCATTGTAACGGCGCGTCGAGCCGGATTCGACGGCATGGGCGGCGCTTGTGGAACCGATGGCGGCCATGGAGGTCCTTTCGCTGCGAGCTTAGTCTACAATGATCGCATCGAATTCAAACGCTCATTGCCTGGGCTCCAAACAGGAGAATCGGTTTTATGGTGCGCTTCAATCATTGCTCCGGTTTTCGCCGGCCGGCCGGCTTCAGAGCGCGGGTGTTCGCCGGGGAAATTCTTGCCCTGGGAGGTCTAGCGCTTTGCCTGGCCGTTGCTGTTCCTTCGATGCTCCAGGCTCAGAGTCAACCGCAAGCACAGGACCGGATCCAGCTGCATTTGCTGCCTGCGCCCCGCGAAGCCAATCTCACCGGGCAAACTGACCTGCCGGCGAGGGTGGTTGTAGAGGCGCCCGGCCGCGCGCCAGAGGACGATTTTGCGGCCCAGGATCTCGAAGACGCTCTCAAGCAGCTTGCTCCGGGTGGTTCTGCGGTTGGGCTCTATCGCGTGACATTGCTGCGCACCGGCACGCCGGAAGCCAAGACTGTCCTGGCGCGCAATCAGCTGACCTTCGATCCCGCGATGGAATCGGAGGGTTATGTGCTGGCCGTCGGCGCCCACGAGGCCTATATCGTGGGCGAAACCGGCTCGGGCGTGTTTTACGGCGTGCAGACCTTCAAGCAGTTGCTTCCGCTCCCAGGCCAGTCCCGCATCCTGCCCACAGGCACGGTGCGGGACTGGCCCGCCATGCAATACCGCGGCATCGACGACGATCTCTCCCGCGGGCCGTTTCCTACTCTCGATTTCCAAAAGCACCAGATTCGCGTTTTCGCCTCGTTCAAGATCAACATCTATTCTCCTTACTTCGAGAACTCGCTCCTTTACCCCGACCAACCCCTGCCGGCGCCGCCGGGCGGTGCGCTCACACCCGCCGAGGTTGCCGACCTGGTGGCCTACGCCCGCCAATATCACGTCACCATCGTGCCTGATCAGGAAGCCTTCGGGCATTTGCATCAGGTGCTCAAATACGATCTCTACCAGGACGACGCCGAGACACCCCACGGCCAGGTTCTTGCCCCGGGCCAGCCGAGCAGCCTGTCGCTGATCAAGGGATGGTTCACCCAAATCGCGCAGGAGTTTCCCTCGCCGTTTATTCACGTCGGAGCCGA
>JASHUH010000095.1 GCA_030040115.1 Acidobacteriaceae bacterium
AATTTCCCTGCTGGAGTATGTTGCGAAGAGCAGGATCCGTAGCGAAGCGGTCGATGAAACTGGCCGACATGGGCTCCTTCGAAGTTCCAAAGCTCACGGCGGGCCGAGGCCTCAAGCGAGTCGAGAACGCCGGGATGTTCAATGCGATGACGCTGCTGAAAAACGACGGTTTTGCCCAGGGTCCAGCAGATCATGCCTTCGGAATTGTTGAGGATGTCATCGACTTCGGCCTGGGTGAGATCGTCGACGGGGCGGGGAAGATAGGTGAAGTGCAGCACCTCGATGGGCTTGATCTGCAAGGTCACTTCGTAAACGATGCCACAGAGGCCGTTGCTGGAGCGCATGAGGCGCAGCAAGTCGGGATTGCCGGCTTCACAAGCTTCGGCCAGATCACCGGAAGGAGTGACCCACTTCATGGCCGTGACATAGGAACAGACCTGCCGAAGTGGGCGCCGTCGAGAGCATCTTTGCTGTGGCAACAGGCAGCGGAACCGAGAGTCATGTTGCCGATTTCGATATTGAGCATCATCTGCAGTTTCTGAGCGCGTGACGCGCGGGAGGCGTCGAGAATCTGGGCGCCGGCCTGGGCGGTGAGGGTCAGATTGACGCTGTCGGTGGCGAGGATTTTGTTCATGCGCGTCATATTGACCATGGTGCCGGCCGAGGACGCGCAAGGCGTAAGGGAATGATCGTTGCCCACGGCGCGGACAGGGCTGGGATAGCGAACCGGGTCGCGCAGGATAGCTTGAATATCCTCGACGCTCTGGGGGTAAACGAGCTGCTGGGGGGTGGCTGTGATGCTACCGTCGTAATTGACGACCTTGTTAGCCATGGGAATCTCCTAGAGCGGAAATGGAGATACCAGCAATTTTGGGGCGAAAGGAAGGTTAACTGATAACCATTCGATTTGACAAGGAATAAAACGGCTATTCAAAAGCGCCACATTGCGCGCATGCGGAGCTGCGGTCAGTTCGGGCCCTTGACCTGGCTCAGAAATGGACTCGGAAAGATAGCCATCCGCAGCGAGCCCCGCGAACCGCCCTTTGCGGAGCCAGCAACCGAAAGCCCATGGCTCCGCAGAGAAACATTACTTTTGTTAATTGCCGGAGAAGGCGGAACATGGTACGATTCGCCCATGAAGAAAATTCTTGCCTGCTTCCTGCTGGTCGTGGTGTGCGCTAGCCCGGTCTTCGCCGCCAAGCATCATCACCACAAAAAACATCACCATCACCCCCACCAGCCCGCCTGAGCGGCGCGTCTTCTGGACTGAGGCCCGGCGCCCGGAGCTGTTGCGTGAAGGCGCGGGCGAACTGGAGCACAGTTCAGCCGACCTACCGGTACTTCGGAGCAGAAGTTTGGAACGGCCCACCATGACGGATCTGGACAGCCTGCGTTATCCGATCGGCCGCTTCAGCCCAGCGGATGCGGACGCGCCGGGAATGCGCGCCGCGCAGATCGACGTGCTGCGTCAGTTGTCCGCGCGGCTGCGCACGGCCGTCTCCGGCTTGAGCGACGCGCAGCTTGACACGCCCTACCGCGAAGGCGGCTGGACCGTGCGGCAGGTGGTGCACCATCTCGCTGACAGCCACGTGAACTCCATGGTCCGCTTCAAGCTCGCGCTTACTGAGGATTGGCCCACTGTGAAGACTTACGATGAAGCCGCCTGGGCCAGGCTTTCCGACAGCACCCTGCCCATCGATGGGTCGCTGATTTTCATTGACGCCCTGCATGCCCGCTGGGTGGCGCTGCTCGAGTCGCTTTTCGAGGCGGATTTCCAAAAAGGCTTCAACCATCCTGCTCTCGGCCGCCAAACGCTGGCTGCCTCGCTGGCTCACTACGCATGGCACGGGCGCCACCACACCGCGCACATCACCGGCCTTCGCGAGCGCATGGGCTGGTAAACAAAAAAGGCTCACCCCGTGGCAAGCGGCGCCGATGCTCCATCTCCTGCGCGGCTGGCGCAAACCATCACAGCCTACCTGGCGGATCATCCGGCGGCGGCGCTGCTCGAAGACGGCCATGTCCTGTTCAACCTGCGCATGGCCCGCTACTCGGTAAGCGAGTCGCACGGCCGCTGCCTGCTCGAAGTATGGAGCGAGGAGCGGAACCTGGTGCGCAGCGTGGTCGCCGTGCAGGAGCGGGCGCAATGCCTGCGCATTGCCACTCACCGCATGGGCGCGGCGAAGCCGCAAACGCTCGAACTTGCGCCCACCAGCGATCGGCGCACCCCGACGGCCCGCGAAACCGCGCGCCGCACTTACCAGCGCCTGCTGGAGCGCGTGCTGGCGCGCAGCTTCATCGGCGCGAAGGTAGACGGATTCCGCTCCGCCATGGATCTGGAACATAGCTTCGGTCCCGCGTATGTGCGCGGCCGCCTGCTGCGCGGAGTCGCCGCCGACGCGGTGATCGGCGTCGGCCAGGCCGAATCCGCCGCCATGATCGACGGGGTGCTGACGCTGGGTATTTTATGGCTCGATTATTGCCGCCAGCACAGCGATGGCCGGAGGCATTTTGGCGGGCTTAAGGTGGTGGTTCCCGCCGGCGCCTGGCGCGTGACCGCTGAGCGCATGGCCTGGCTCAACCACTCCGCCGCCGGCTTCGAGCTATTCACGCTCGACCAGCGCAGCGAGGAACTGACGGCCATGGATTTTCGCGATACCGGCAACCTCGAATCGCGCCTCGTTCACGCTTTTTCCACGGAGGCCGCGATCGAGCGATGCCAGTCTGGCCTTGACCACCTTCTCGACCTCATACCTCCCGCGGGGCGGGAACGGGTGGAGATTCGTCCCAACTCGCCCACCGAGGTCGGCGTGCTGCTCCACGGGCTCGAGTTTGCCCGCGTACGGCACGGCGCTGCGGCTCACTCGTTTGTGCGCGAAGACGAAATCAGCTTTGGTGCGGGCGCCGGCGAAACTCCGCTCAGCGCCGAGAACGAGCAGATTTGCCGGGAGCTTTGCGCGCGTCTTTTTGAGAGCCGCCACGCAGAGGGCGACCACAACGATGCACTCTTCCGCATGGCCCCCGAACGCTGGCTGGAGTCGCGTCTGCGCGCCGGAATCGCCGAGCTCTTTCCCGGCCTGCGCGGGGACCTGCTGTATGCGCAGGTCCCCGCGCTTTCCAGCGGCGATCGCGGCATGTTGGACCTGCTCACTCTCGACCGCAACGGCCGCCTCACGGTCATCGAATTGAAGGCCGGCGAGGACCTGCACCTTCCGCTGCAAGCCCTTGACTACTGGATTCGCGTTCGCGCCCTGAACGCCGACCGCCAATCGCTCGATGGCGGCCGGCCACTCTCGGCCTTCGAGCGCCAGGGCTATTTTGCAGGCGCCGAAGTCTCGCCTCTCGAGCCGCGTCTCCTGCTGGCCGGTCCCGCTCTCCGCATTCATCCCGCCAACGAGCCGGTGTTGCGTTATTTTTCGCCCGAGGTCGAGTGGCAGCTGATCGCGTTCAGCGAGCACTGGCGCCGCGAATTGAACATTGTGTTTCGCAAACGCAGTGGCGAACCGGGACCGGTCTCCTAGAGCGGTTGCACGCGCCTGCGGCAAAAGCGACCATTGGCGTCGAATTCCCCCGGCCTCACTTGGACGCGGCGGCGGTCCATCCATCCTGAATGTCTGCTTGTCATGTCGTGCATGGAGTAAATCTCGCTCGATGGCCCCCAGGAGCATGGTTATTTTGGATATCACCAGGCGGTGCTTGATGAAGCGAAAAGGGATCGGAGCTTTGGTCGAGCTTTGCTTCGTGCTTTTGTGCGCTTCCGGGCTTCATGCTCAGGAACGCAAGGTCGCTCCCGCGCATCACAAAATTGAGGACTCGCATCCGTCCTAGGAGAGGTGCTCTCATGCGGCTACGTGTAGCGTAGGAGTAGCGCACCCGAGCGATGGACCACCCTTGGTCCGACGCGAAGGTCCGGTTCAGCACGAATGTTCGATAAAGCCACTTGGAGCAAAACGGATGACGATTTCCCGCTCTGACGCGCTGGTCTTTCTCGGCGCCACCGGCGATCTGGCCTACAAACAGATATTTCCCGCGCTGCAAGGTTTGATCCGCGACGAAGGCTTCAACCTGCCCATCATCGGCGTAGCCAAGGCGGGCTGGACGTTAGATCAGCTCAAAGAGCGCGCCAAAGCCAGTCTCGAAGCGCATGGGGGCGTGGATCCGGAGGCTTTCGCAAAGCTCACTGAGCTGCTCCGCTACGTGGACGGAGATTATCACGACCCGAACACGTTTGTGCAACTGCGGCGCGAACTCGGTGAAGCGCAGCGGCCTCTTCACTACCTCGCCATTCCGCCCAGCCTGTTCGCCACCGTGGCCGAGAATTTAGCCCAATCCGGCTGCGCCGCCAATGCGCGCATCGTGGTGGAAAAGCCCTTTGGCCGTGACCTCGAGTCGGCCAGGGAACTAAGCCGCACTCTGCATCGGTTTTTTCCGGAGGAGAATATTTTTCGCATTGACCACTATTTGGGCAAGGAGCCGGTCCAGAACATTCTCTATACGCGCTTCGCCAACCCTATTTTCGAGCCCATCTGGAATCGCGATCACATCCGCAGCGTTCAAATCACCATGGCGGAGCAATTCGGCGTCGAAGACCGCGGCAAGTTTTACGACGAAGTAGGCGCTCTGCTCGACGTGGTGCAGAACCACATGCTGCAAGTGGTGTCGATCCTCACCATGGACCCTCCTTCCGGCGAAGAATGCGACGCGACCCGCGATCGCAAGGCGGAACTGCTGCGCGCG
>JASHUH010000096.1 GCA_030040115.1 Acidobacteriaceae bacterium
GACCGCGATCATTTGCAGCGGAGGAAACCCAGAGAGCAGGCGCCTGGCGCCAGAACGCAATTGTTGTAGCGGCCACCGCGCCTGCGCCGTGGAACCCGGCGCGGGCGCGGCTTCTTTCTGCTCGCCGTTCAAGCCCAGCAGGCGCAGCACCAGGGACAGCTCATCCTCGTTCATCTTCACCACCGTGGCCAGTTCCAGCGTCTCCTCCAACACCTCCACGGAATAAAACGGCGCACGCAGGTTCACGTCAAAAACGCGGACACAGCTTGATCCGGTTTCGGCCGCCATTTCCTGAATGGTCTGGCGGGACCGGACGTTGCGCTGCGCCAGCGATCCGAAGCATACGGCGTCCGCGCGCTCCGCCAGGCTGATCCATTCGTCGGTGAGGGCGAGGAAATCCCACGCCGCCGGCTGGTGGATCGTGTAGTGCGGCTCATCGTCGACAAAATTCACGGTTACCTGTCCCGTCTCGTGCTCGGGATCCACTTGCACATAACTGGTGTCGAGCGGCAGTGAGTTCAAATTTTCGATCGCCTGCCGGCCCAACTGGTCGCGCCCGATGCGACTCAGGACGACGGCGTGGTTACCCAGACGCGCCGCCATGACCGCAAAGTTGGCCGGGGCGCCACCGAGCCGCGCACCTTCCGGCAACAGATCCCACAACAGCTCACCGATGCCCAAGACCAAATGAGGTTCTCTCATCTTTGTACTCCCGCGTATGGCCTCGCCGGATTGGTATTTTCCAGAATCCCGTTCTTCCTGTTCCCGCGCCGACTCTGCTATCGGCGAATGCGCGCCTCGCCGCGTTTCGAATCAATTTCCCTGGTACGCGGCCGCGGTTCGCCGGCCGTTCCGACCCAGCGATATACCGAGCAGTCCTCCCAAGGCGTAGCTGCGTACTCCGCCTCGGGCTGGTTGATCAGAATCTTCCGGTCGGCGACAGCATCAGCGTGGGATCGTCGAATCTGTCCCTGAAACAATCGCGCGAATCCCGGCTGCGCCTGGAAGACATGCTCCTGCTCATTATTGACATAAAGAATATCCAGTTGCCCCTCCCGGCCGGCGAAGCTCCGGCTCCAACTGGCCAGGAGCCGGCGCAGGACGGGCGCGCCAAATGGATTGAACAGAAAGACCACACAGGGACCGGCGGGCAAGGGGAATTCCGCAGCGTCGGCGCAGACCAGGCGCAAGGGGGCGCGGTCGCGGTCGGCCGCCCTCCATTGGGCGAGATTTCTCCGGGCGATGCGGGCCAGCAGGGGATGAAATTCGACGCCGATGACAGCGCGAAAAGGAAACTCCGCGGCCAGCAGCAGCGCGCGGCCCATGCCGGCGCCCAGGTCCACAAAGGTGTATGCATCGAGCGGCGCCCGCGGCCGGCATCGCCGCCAGCGCGCCAGAATGGAGCGAAACACGGAAGGCGCAATCGCATAATACGCGGTTGCGTGGCGATCGTTGCGATGCCCGGCGATCAAGTGCCGCCCCGCCACCAGGCCACTTGTACGCACCCCGAACTCCAGGTCAAAAGGATGGCGTATGAGCCCATCCCGAACCGCGAGGCCGGGCAGCCGGCAGCGCGTCGACTTTGTTTTGCCTATCGTGCGTGGTGTGGCGTCGTTCACGGTTTGAACCTTAGCGGGCGAGCGAAGACGTTGCATTTGAGCGATCGACTGCGCACGGCGAACGGCGCATCAGATTGCGCGCATCAAGCTCACGGCAAGTATGACAAGCACGATCAGGCTTACCAGGGTATACAGGCGGTCACGCTCCAGCGCGAACCCTATCAAGGCCATCACGACCCTCGCGACAGGCGTGGCAATGAGGAGCAGTAATCCGATTTCGATCAGACCATCGCTGTTCAACTGCCCCGCGGAGTGGATGATTCCAGGATAGGACCGCAAGCTCGCCTCGCCAGCCACAAAGATATGGTAGGTCACCTTGTGCGCATGGCTGCGGACGAGATACAGAACGCCGCCCGCAAAGACCACTGCCGCAGCCAGCGTGACGCCGATGCGCAACAAGCATCCGATCATGACTTCCAAACGCTCATCATTCATGGCGGTCAAATCTTTCCCAGAGTGCCATTCACAATCATTTCCACGGCCATGACCAGAATGACGATTCCGAAGACAACCTTAAGAGTTCGCACGCGCGCCTGCACCAGAGCCTTGGCGCCCAGCAGGGATCCTCCCAGCACGCCGAGCATGACCGGCATGGCCACGCGTGGATGGATATAGCCGTATTTGACATACATGCCGGCGCTGGCCGCGGCGGTTACGCCGATCATGAAGTTGCTGGTAGTGGTGGACACTTTGAAGGGAATCTTCATCGCCCGGTCCATGGCGATAACCTTAACCGCTCCCGAGCCGATGCCGAGCAGTCCAGAGAGCGCGCCGGCCCCGAACATGATCGCGAATCCCGCGGGCACATTGCGCACTCCGTATTCCTCGTGTTGCTCTCCCACCGGATAGTTGCCACCCAACCGCAAGCGCTTGCCCAGGTTGTCGGACTGGATGCGCTCGCCGCCGCCGGTCTTGGCGAAGAGCGATTGCCAGGCAGACTGAGCCAGCACCAGCCCGAAGATGATGGCGATGGCCTGAGTGCCGATGCGGCCGGTGAGAAAGGCTCCAAAAACCGCGCCCAGGGTGGTTGCGATTTCAAGAAACATGCCGATGCGGATGTTTGAGAAACCCTCGCGCACAAACGCGGCGGCTGCGCCCGATGACGTGGCGATCACGGAAACCAGCGACGCCCCGATGGCGTACTTGATGTTGACGCCCAGCAGGAGCGTCAGCACCGGGACCACGACGACCCCGCCGCCCAGCCCCGTCAACGCGCCCAGAAAGCCCGCCAGCGCGGAGATTATCCAGACCACGAGCGTGAATTCCAGCGCCGTCATTCTCATTCAGCCTAACGGGTGGGTAAGGATGGGGCCCTTGCGACGCGAGGCTCCGCGATGGAACCCAATCAGTTCGCAGCAGTGGTGGCGACAGAGGCGCCCGGGGAAGGCGGTTGGTTGTGAGTCAGGCGTGTTTGTCGGGCGATGGCGCGGGTGAATACACGCCGTCGTAGCGGATGGTGAAGCGCACGATAGGCGCTGCGCAGGAGTTCGGCGTCGGCGGTGTCGCCGCTAAGTTCCCAGATCATAAGGCCGCCGAGGCGCAAGTTGGCGGCGTAACTTGCTTTGTAGCGGATCGAGACCGGATCCTCATAGGTCCAGAATGTCTGGCCGTTGTAGATCCACGGGGCCTGCGAAAGCGCATCGCGAAAAACATAAGGTGGCGCAGCGAGGGAGCGGATGGAATGGTAGGGCCAGTCGCCGCGCACCGCGCGTCCGCGCTGGAACAAGCCGTTGTTGGAGTCGCTGACTCCGGTCCACCCGTAGGCGTAGAAGGGCAGGCCCATGAGGATCTTGTCTCTGGGCACGCCCGCATCCTGGTAGCTGGCGATGCTGCGCTCGATGCTGGGAGCATACCGCCAGCGCGAGGTGGAGAACAGGGGCGCGAGAAATCCGGTACGTGGGCTCCAGGGACCGGAATAATCGTAGTTCATGACGCCGATCTCATCGGCCAGGCGGGCAATGGCGCGAAAGTCGACGCCGGGCAGCATGGCCGGGGATTGATCGACGGCGACGGAAAGGCGCAGACCAGGGCGGACGGCGTTCATTTGGCGGCGGAACTCCTGGATCAGGGCCAGGAAGTTGGCGGCGTCGGAGCGTCGCGGCGACTCCCAATCGATATCGACGCCATCAAAGAGGCCAGACGTGGTGAGGCCGGGCAGGAAGCGGCCGCGCAGGTACATGTCGACGCACGAGGCTACAAACGCGGAGCGATTCTGCGGCGTTGCGTCCGCAGCAAAATCTCTGGCGCGCCCTTCGAGGGAAATCAGAATGCGCAAGCGGGGGAAACGGCGTTTGAGTTCCTGAAGCTGATGGAAGTAGCCGCGGAGCGGCGACGCCGGATCGTCCGCCTGGCCGTTGACGCTAGTTTGCGCCGCGTAGGTGGTGAGCACGTCGGCCAGCGGATCGCCCAACGAGCAGTGGCCGTCGCTCACCGATGCGGCCGCATAGTCGATTTGATCGAGGCGCCGGGCGCTGCCGTTGGCGACAAGATCTTTCACAAAAAAAGGGGTGGATGCGTAGATGCCCTCGGAAGTGAAATAACCGACCAGCAGTCGACGTCCATGGCGGCGGTGCGGATAAGCAAGCCCGTGAGCGCAGGGCGGAATGGCGCAGAGCCAAGCGACGATCAGCGCGATAAGCGCGCACAGAGCGCATCGGTGGTGGAATCGGCAACGAAGAAAACGGGGCGCCATGGCGTTTGCGGGGAAGTCAAGGCCTGTTGGAGCAGAAAGCGCAGGGTGTGAACGGCAAAGGCCGCATGGCGGCGTCAGCGGCCTCTGTTGATTTTCAAATGGAATCACCCAATCACCGAGCGCCGGCAAGCGAAGGGCGGGTGTCAAGCGCGCCGCTTTGGTAGCCCTTGGCCATTTCGGCAATAGGGATGGGCGCATAATCGCCGGCGTGGCCGGCCTGGCCGAACTCGCGCATGCGTTCCGCCACGACTTTGGCCATGGCTTCCCGCGCGGGCTTCATGTAATCGCGGGGATCGAACTTTTCCGGCGACTCCCACAGCACCTTGCGGATGGCGCCGGTGATGGCGAGGCGGTTGTCGGTATCGACATTGATTTTGCGCACGCCGTTGCGAATGCCAAGCTGAATTTCCTCGATGGGGACGCCCCAGGTTTCCTTGAGCTTGCCGCCGTACTTATTCACAATGGCCTGCAAATCCTTGGGTACCGAAGAGCTGCCGTGCATGACGAGGTGGGTGTGCGGCAGGCGCTTATGAATCTCGATGAGGATATTCATTTTCAACACCGAGCCGTCGGGTTTCCTGGTGAACTTATAAGCGCCGTGGCTGGTGCCGATGGCGATGGCCAGGGCGTCGACGCCGGTGCGTTCGGCGAACTCGACAGCCTGATCGGGATCGGTGACGTGTTCCAGGCCTGTGCCGCCGGCGCCGTGGCCGTCTTCGACGCCGCCGAGCACGCCAATCTCACCCTCGACGGTGATGCCGCGGGGATGGGCGAACTCGACGACGCGCCGCGTGACCTCCACGTTCTCTTCAAAGGTGGAAGGGGTTTTGCCGTCCTCGCGAAGCGAGCCGTCCATCATGACTGAAGTGAAGCCGAGTTCGATGGCGCTCTTGCAGGTCTCGAAGCTGTTGCCGTGGTCCTGATGAAAGGCCATGGGAATGCCGGGATTCAGCTCGTTGGCCGCGAGCATCAGGTGATAGAGATAGCGGTCCTGCGCAAAAGCGCGCGCCCCGCGGCTGGCCTGCATGATGACCGGTGACTTGGTTTCGTTGGCCGCGAGCATGATGGCTTGAATCTGCTCCATATTGTTGACATTGAAAGCGCCGACGCCGTACGCGCCCTTGGCGGCTTCGTCGAGGAGTTGCCGCATGGAAACGATTGGCATAAAAAATCTCCTTTTTTGCTCCAGCCGCCTGCGAGATCGAAGCTTCGGAGAGCACAGCAGCGGCTCGGCTGCGGGAGCCTTAATCGCTTCTATGGTAGCAGAGGTCTGCTCACGGGATATGTGGCGCCGGCCGCATGATAGTGGGCCAGTTTGAATTGGCCATCCCTCAGGGGCCAAAGCCCGCTCATTTTGAAGGTTTATGGTGTGGGCTGAAGTCAGCACCCTTCAAACCGACCAGTGCCGGCCGCAGGGGCGCCGCGCAAGGGCAACCGCGCGACGCCCAGACTTCTGACGTTTGCGGTGACGATGCAAAAGGCTCCAGTGAATCGTTATCCGGCGCGTGGCGGTTTGAAGCGGCGGGCGGGCGTTTTGTATGATCGGCATGGCGCGTTTGCCGATGAAGTGCGGCTTGTTTCTCTCGATGCCCCGGCCGGGCCCCGTTATGCGCCGGGTTTCTGTCGCCGCAATCCTGATGATTGCGCCTCTGGCGATGAGTTCGCAAATGAGCCGGCAGCAGGCGCGCACCCGCGCGGGTGCGGCGGTGGGCGCGGCGCCACGATTGGTAAATTCGATGTAAAGCACTTATTCTGAACGTGCGCGTGGAGAGCCGCGGCGGCGCATGGGGGCAGGGGTCTGCTGCGATGAGAAAACAGAAAGGCTCTCGCTCCGACTGCCAATGGGGAATTCGTTATCGCTATCGGGATTTGCGTTCAAGAACCTCCGGCGGCGGCGGCTCAGGACTTTGCTCACGCTGGGCGGCATTGGCATGGGGGTGGGCGCATTTGTGGGCCTGGTGGGATTTTCGAGCGCGTTTGCGCAGCAATGGCGGCGTATTTACTCGAGCAGCGGCACGGACATCGCGGTGATTCGCGGGAGTTTTCTGAATAGTTCGCTGGACGAGAGCGCGGCGGCCAAGCTGCGGAGCTTGCCGGTGGTGGCGCAGGCCTCGCCCACGATTTTCAACCTGATGGACCTGACGCCGGACGTGAATGCGCTGGTGTACGGCTGGAAAGCCAACGCGTTTCAATTCGATTCGCTCGAAATTCTCTCGGGGCGACGCTTCAGGGATGGCCGGTCCGAAGTGATGCTGGGCGATGTGCTGGCGCAGGACCTGAAGAAGAAGCCGGGCGACACGATGGAAATTCAGGGATCGCGGTTCAGAGTGGTGGCGATCTATCATGGCGCTTCGGCGCTGGAAGCGGACGCGCTGGTGATGCCTGTGGACCAGTTGCAACAGCTCAGCAGCATGCAGGGCGAAGTGTCGACGGTGGATCTGCGGCTGCGCCCGGCGCCGCGGGGAGAATCAGAAGAGCACTACGTGAAGCAGGCGCAGGCCGAGATCGAAGCCGCGCTGCCAGGCGTCCGCGCCGTGCCGGCGGCGGAGCGCGCCAGCGACAATCAATTTGTGAAGCTGGCCGACGCATCGGCGTGGGGCACCTCGTCGCTGGCCTTGCTGATCGGGATTGTGGGGATTGCCAACACCATGGTGATGTCGGTGTACGAGCGGACGCGGGAGATCGGGACGTTGCGCGCTTTGGGATGGAAACGCGCGCAGATCCTGGCGCTGATTGAGCTGGAAGCAGCGGCGCTGGGGCTGGGAGGGGGAATATTGGGGATTGGTCTGGGGTGGGGAGCTTTGCGGTTGCTGGCGACGTTGCCGAAAACGGCAAGCCTGGTTTCGGCGTCGCTGGGGTGGGCGGTGGCTGCCGAGGCGCTGGGCATCGCGGTGCTGGCGGGGCTGATTGCCGGAGCGTTGCCGGCATGGCGCGCGGGACGGTTGAGCCCGGTGAATGCGCTGCGACACGGATAGAGGGGTCGGACACCCGCTGGGGCAAGCGCACGGGATGGGGCGTGCTCACTGCCGGGGCCTTTTCTGGAGCGATCCGGAGCTTGGTCCGCGATTCAGGGGCGTGCCAAAGGGCTTTCATTGACGCGCCTGGGTGGAAGATTCACTGGATCAGGTGAATTAGCGGCACGACTGAAGTCGCGCCCTTTCAAAAACAAGAATTAGCCAAGAACCGAACCGGGCATGGCGAAATTGGGGGCATTTTGTTTTCCCGCCACCGGTCATCTGAACCCGATGACCGCGCTGGCGCGTTCCCTGCAATTGAGAGGTCACGAGGTAACGATCTTCGGCATTGCGGACACTGAAGCGCGGGTGCGCGCCGCGGGGATCGGTTTTTATGGAATTGGGGGGAGAGATTATCCGTGCGGCGCTCTCACGAAGCTGGATGCACGGATGGCGCGGTCAAAAGGGCTGGGGACGCTGCGATTGACGCTGGGACGGGTGGGGAAAGCGGCGGGGATGGTGCTGCGCGAGGGGCCGGAGGCGGTGCGGGCGGCCGGCGTGGAAGCGCTGCTGGTGGACGAGGTGGAGTTTGCGGGAAGCGTAGCGGACCGGTTGGGCCTGCCGTGGGTTTCGATCGCGCTGATTCCACCCTTCGTTCCGTATGACCGCTATCCACCTTTCTGGTTCGGTTGGGGTCCGGGCCAGGGCCGGCTGAGACGTTTCCGGAATCGATTAGGGATCCTGTTGCTTTCGGGGATGGCGGCGCCGGTATTCAGGGAAGTGAACCGGCAACGCCGCGCATGGGGGCTGAAACCCTTCCGGCGGCCGGAGGACGCGCTGTCGCCGCTGATGCAGATTACGCAATTGCCCGAAGCGCTGGAATTCGTAATTGCCGGCGAGAGGCCGGCGAGGCTCTATTATACCGGGCCTTTCGTCCACGCTCAGCAACGGCCGGCGGTGGAGTTTCCCTGGGAACGGCTGGATGGAAGGCCGCTCATCTATGCGTCGCTGGGGACCCTTCAGAATGGCTCGGTAGCGATCTTCAGAATCATTGCCAAAGCCTGCGCCGGCCTGGACGCGCAATTAGTGATTGCGCTGGGGGGCGGGCTGGATGCGGCCAGGCTGGGGAATCTCGAGGGCGATCCGGTGGTGACGGCGTTTGCTCCGCAACTGGAAATTCTGAAGCGGGCCGCGCTGGTGATCACGCACGCCGGGATCAACACGGTGCTGGAATCGATGGCGGAAGGCGTACCGCTGGTTGCCGTGCCGCTGGGCAACGATCAACCGGGGATGGCGGCGCGGGTGAAAGCCCGCGGCGCCGGGGTGGTGGTTCCGTGGCGCGGGCTTAACGCGGCAAGGTTGCGCCATGCTGTGCTGCGGGTGTTACAGGAGCCCGGATACCGCGAGGCGGCGCAGGCGGTGCAGAGGAGCATCCTGCAGATGGATGGGCCGGGGCGCGCGGCGGAGCTGATTGAAGAGGCGCTGCAACTGGGCGGGCGTTGATGGCGAGGTTGGCTGCCGGGGCGGGAGGGTTAGGCGCGTTGCGTCGGGATGTTGAGCAGGCGTTCCGCGTTCTGGTGGGCGATTTTGCGCATATCGGCAGGACTGAGGGGAAGGGAATCGAGAAAACGGCGCCCGACTTCGGTGGGGCTGAACGGGTAATCGACGGAAAAGAGAATGCGGTCCGCGCCCATCACCTCAAGAGCGCACAGGAGGGGCGGGAGGGTGAAGTAACCGCTGGTAGTGATGTGGAAGTGGTGGTGAAAATACTCAGCAAAGGGCCGGTGGAGTTGGTGGAGGCTGCGGGTGAGGACGGAGTGAGCGCGAGTCAACGAAAAGGGAAGATTTTCGCCCATGTGGCCGATGATCATGCATAGGTTGGGGAAGCGGTCAAACAGACCGGAGCCGATGAGACGCAGGCAGTGCAGCCCGGTTTCAGTGTGCCAGCCCCAGCCGGCGGTGGAAAGCAGGAAGGCGAAGTCCTCAGGCAGGCCGCTGAAGTAGGCCTGATGGACGGCCGCGGGTGGAGGCGCGGGATGCAGGTAGATGGGGGCGTTGAGGCTCTGCGCCGCCTCAAAAAAAGGGGTGAAGCGGGGATGGTCGAGAAACAGGCCGCCGGATGCGCCGTTGACCATGACGCCTTTGAAGCCGAGTTGGCGGATGCAGCGCTCCAATTCGCGGGCTGCGGTTTCCGGCTCGCGGAGGTCGAGCGTAGCGAAGGCGGCGAAACGGCGAGGGTGCGCCGCGACGGCTGCGGCCATGGCGTCGTTGGCTTCGCGGGCGAGGGCGATGGCGATTGCGGTGTCGAGGCGGTCCATATCGCCAGCGGCGAGCGAAAGCACCTGCATGTCGATGCCGGCTGCGTCCATATCGGCGATGCGGCCCTCGCCGAGGTCGAGCAATTTGGCGCGAATGGAGCGGAAGTAGGCGGAGGCGGCGTCGCGCCGGCTGTGGGCGTCGGTGGCTTGAAG
>JASHUH010000097.1 GCA_030040115.1 Acidobacteriaceae bacterium
GAGACAGAATTCACGGCGCGGCAAAATCCGTATCGCGGCTACATCACCATTATCGAAGGCTGCGACAAGTTCTGCTCCTATTGCGTGGTGCCGTTCACGCGGGGCAAAGAGCGGAGCCGGACATCGACATCGGTGCTCGCCGAGGCTTGGCGAATCGCCGACTTGGGTTACACGGAGATTCAGCTGCTGGGCCAGAATGTGAACAGCTATCGCGATCCGGAAGGGAAGCGCAGCTTCGCGGAATTGTTGGCGGCGGTGGGCCAGGTTCCGGGAATCCGCCGGGTGCGGTTCACCACCAGCCATCCGCGTGACTTCACGCGCGATATTGTGGAGGTTATCGACGAAATCCCGACGCTATGCGACCATGTACATCTCCCGGTGCAATCGGGTTCGGTGCGGGTATTGCGCATGATGGCGCGCGAGTATACGCCGGAGTGGTACCTGGAACGGATCGCCTGGATCAAGTCGGCGCGGCGGACGATTTCGTTGACGACCGATATTATTGTGGGCTTTCCGGGTGAGACGGAGGAGGATTTTATTCAGACCTTGGATCTCCTCGCCACGGTTCAGTACGATGGGGTCTTCGCATTCAAGTATTCCGCGCGGCCCAATACGCCGGCGCTCGTAATGATCGATTCGATTCCGGACGTCGAAAAAGCCAAGCGCCTCCAGGTGCTGCTTGAACGTCAGCGAGAGATACAAAGAATCAACTATTCCAAGCAGATAGGGAAGATTCTTGAGGTGATGGTCGAGGGGCAGAATCCGACTCGGGGTCAAATCGCCGGGCGTAGCACCCAGAATAAGCCGGTGAATTTCACCTGCATGCAGCCGATTGCGCCGGCTCCGGGTAGCTACCTGCAAGTGCGTATTACGGGGGCGCATCCAAACAGTCTGACCGGTGAAGCCGTCTGAGAAGGGCTCCGCCCGGGATCCAACGAGGAGCTATGGATATCGAAGTCAGAATTCGGGGATTAATGATGGATCCATCCACCAATATGCCCATTGTGGTTCTCAAAGACGTGGCCTCGGAAACGGTGATGCCGATCTGGGTGGGAATCTTTGAGGCTAACGCGATTGCGATTGAAATAGAGAAGCTGGCCGCGCCTCGTCCCATGACCCATGACCTCATGAGGAACCTCATCGGCAACTTAAATGCTCGCCTGGAACGTATTGTTATTACGGAAATTAAAGACGACACATTTCATGCGGTGCTATGGCTGCGGCAGGGTAACGAGGCGGTGACTGTGGATGCGCGGCCGTCGGATGCGATTGCGCTCGCCCTACGGCTGGATTGCCCGATCTACGTTTCGGAGCATGTGATGCAAACTGCGAAACTGAACACCACGGGTCCGCCGGAGGGTCCCACGGCGGAACAGTTGCGCACCTGGCTGGAAGGCTTGAACGACGAGGACCTGGGCCGTTATAAGATGTAGACCCGAGCAGGGAAGGAATGGCAATGGACGAGAAGCGCCCGAACCGTTTGATGGAGCGCAGAATTTGAGTTAACAGAATATCTGTTATCAGACGTAATTTCAGCTTTAATTTCCGCTCGCGCTCCGGGCGCAACGACCCACCTCGGTCTATCGGGAGCCTACTCCATGTTTGGTTCGATGACTCGAACGCACCGGTTGGTTCGCTTTCCTCGTGTCAACATATTGATGCTCATGCTGTTCGCGCTGGTCAGCGCTTCGGTTCCAGCCGCGGCGGCGTCTGTGTTTACCACGCGCCCCGATGACCCGGCGGCGGTGTATCTTTCCGCGCCGCAATTCGGGGCGCACGGGGATGGCGCCGCTGACGACAGCGCCGCGATTCAGAGCGCCATTGATAAGGCCGACGGACCGGAACGCGCCGGAATCGTGTTCATCCCTTCGGGCCAGTATCGGATCAAGCGGACAATTTATGTATGGCCGGGGGTGCGCGTGATCGGCTATGGCGCGACGCGGCCGGTGTTCGTGCTCGCCGCCAATACGCCGGGATTCCAAACCGGCGTGAGCGATATGGTGTTCTTTGCCGGATTCAAGCCCGGTGGCCAGCTCAGCAGGAGGTTCCGCATACCTTTTCCTCCGCCGGGCACGGTCCCTCCCAACGACGCGATTGCCGATGCGAATCCCGGCACATTCTATTCGGCGCTCAGCAACATTGACTTCGAGATCGGCCCTGGCAATCCGGCCGCCATCGCCATTCGCTTTCACGTGGCCCAGCACTCCTATCTCAGCCACATCGACTTTCACATCGGTTCGGGACTGGCCGGGCTCACGGAGGTTGGGAACGAGGCTGAGGATCTGCATTTTTACGGCGGCCGGTACGGTATCCTCACCGACAAAACCTCGCCGGCGTGGCAGTTCACGCTGATCGACTCGGTGTTCGAGGGTCAGCGGGAGGCGGCGATCCGCGAGCATGAGGCGGCGTTGACGCTCATCCGCGACGCCTTCAGGAATGTGCCCACGGCCATTGACATCGATCCGACGTATTCCGACGAGTTGTGGGTGAAGGATTGCCGGTTTGAGCAGATTGCCGGGCAGGCGCTGATCGTGAGCAATGAGAAGAGCCCGCTCACCGAGATCGGGGTGGAAGACGCCGTAGTGAAGGACGCGCCAACGTTCACGTTGTTGCGCGAGAGCGGACGGAAATTGGTCGGGAAAGGCGCGATTTACAAGGTTAGAAATTTCAATTTCGGGCTGATTGTGCCCGGCGAGGGGCGGACGGGCGCGATGGGAATGCGGTATGACGCGGAGGCCCTGAATACGCTGCCGGCGCCGCTGCCGCCGGCCATCCGGCCCCTGCCGCCTTCGGACGAGTGGGTGAACGTCCATACGCTCGGGGTCAAAGGTGATGGCGCCACCGACGACACTGCGGCGATCCAGCAGGCGATCGAAAGCCATCGCGTGCTCTACTTCCCCAGCGGACACTATCTGGTGAGCGACACGCTCACCTTGAAGCCGGACACGGTGCTGATTGGGTTTCATCCCTTCCTCACTCAGTTCGATCTGCACGACTCGACGCCCGGATATCAGGGTGTGGGCGCGCCGAAGGCGCTGATCGCCGCGCCTGAGGGCGGGCGCAACATCATGAGCGGATTGGGAGTGTACACCGGCGGCATCAATCCGCGCGCCACCGGCGTGCTTTGGGAAGCGGGCGAGGACTCGCTGATGGACGACGTGCGCCTGCTGGGCGGCCATGGCAGCGGCTTTAACCCGTATAACGATACCCACACCGGCGACCCCGATCCGCACAAACGATGGGACGGGCAGTATCCGAGTTTGTGGGTGATGCATGGCGGGGGCACGTTCGCCAATATCTGGTCGCCAGACACTTTCGCGCAGGCCGGCTTCTACGTTTCGGACACGAAGACGCCGGGCCACGTGTATGAGCTCTCCGTCGAGCACCACGTGCGCAACGAGATCAAGTTCGTTCACGCGCAGAACTGGGACATCAATGCTCCGCAAACCGAAGAAGAGGCCGGCGAAGGTCCCGAGGCGTTGTCGCTGGAGTTCGACGCGTGCAGAAACATCACCATCGCCAATTATCACGGGTATCGCGTGACGCGGTCGCGGGCACCCTTCCCTGCCGCGGTGCGCGTTAACGATTCGGCGGACCTTCATTTCCGCAATGTGCTCGTCAATGCCGAGAGCGGGTTTGCGACTTGCGACAAGAACGGCTGCGGCACATTTTTGCGCATGAGCAAATTTCCTTTCGCAAACGCCATCGAGGACGTAACACACCATCTCGAAGTGCGGGAGCGGAAGTTTGCCGTCCTGGACATTGCAGCCAATCCGGCGACGCCGGCGCCGGATGACGCCTCGGCGGTGCTGGCGCCGGGCGCGAAGATGGAGAAGCTCGAAGACGGATTCTTTTCGATCTCCGGCGCTGCGGTCGACGCTGCCGGCAAACTGTACTTTGTCGATGACCATCAGCAGCGGATTTATGGATGGTCGCCGGCCCAGGGCCTCACCATCGAGCGCGACAATCCGCTCGATCCGGTGAATCTTGCTTTCGACAAGTCGGGCGATCTGCTGGTGCTTTCTTCGGCGGGCGCGGATGCGACCGTTTACTGGTTCCGGCCCGGAACACCCGCGGATCAGATCACGGTGCTGAAGCCGCAGGCGGCGTCGCCGCATCCGGGCGCGGCGGTGATTCTGCCGGTGAACTACTGGAACAACGGCGAATTCGAAAATCAGCTTGATTTCAATACGTTCACCTATCGCACCCTGGCGCAGATGTTCACGGCGGACCTGACCACGCCCAAGGCGCAGGAATATATTGCGCCGGACGGGAGCGCGTTTTTGCCCGCCGACCGGGTGTTCCAGCAAGGCCCGCCGGACTCGACCGGCTGGCGGTTCTCCGACACCCTGGACGCGTCGGGTTTCCTGAGCGCACTGCCGGGAAAGCAGGTGTACGTGAGCAGCGAGTCGCAGGACCGGACGTATCGCGCGACCGTGAAAGCCGACGGAACCCTGGGCAATCTCGAACCCTTTGCCGAGCGTGGCGGCGAGAGCGTGGCCGTGGACGGCAGAGGCAACGTGTACGTGGCTAACGGGCAGATTTTTGTTTACAGCCCGGCGGGCAAGCAGATCGGCGAAATCGACGTGCCGGAGCGGCCCATCGACCTGGTGTTTGGCGGCGCCGATCACCGGACCCTCTTGATCCTCAGCCACCACACGCTGTTTGCGGTGGAGGTGCGCGGAATATAGGGCGCGCTTCCCTGCCCTGGATGGCCCTGTTTCGTAAGGGCCATTCGGCGCCGCCGAACAGGCTGCGAGCACCCCCACCCCCCTACCCTCTTTCTTCTCTGTGAATAAACGGTTTGTTTTCAAAATTTTACGCGAATAGTTGCACTGCAAGTGACTGAAAAGACAGGTACTTAGCCGCAGAAATTTGAGAGCAAAGGAGTTACGGTTGTCATTTTCGGCTTTTCGGCCGGTTTTGCCGGTTTTCTTCGGTCGCAATCTTCTACGGATTGCCCCTGATTCTGCATGAGAAGTCAGGTTTCAGGGGTCAGAAGTTAGAAAGCCTCTCTCGATTTCCGATCAAACGATGCGCTTTTCCGGCTTGATGCTTCCTATTATGACGCAATGCGCGAAATAACCGGCAAGTGGAAGCACTTTGCTTTTTTCCCCGATGCGCAATTCTTCGCTTGACCGCGGAAGGCGCCGGTTACGGCGAGACCGGAAAACCTGGAATCTCGCCAAGTTCCGTGATGGGTCGCCGCTCCGTGGTGCGTCCGATTCGCCCGGTCCCATCTTTCCGGCAAAAGAGGCTCGAAGAATCATGGACGGGAGTGCGAACTGAGTGGTTGCTTCATCGCTTCAGGAATAATGAACAGCATGAGCGACGAAAGCACTCCAGCGACGAGGGCGGATCTGGAATTTCTGAAGAATGAGCTTTTGGAACGGATCAAGAGGTCGGAAACCACGCTTTTGCGTGAGTTCCGCAAGTGGGCCATCAGTTTCGATTCGCGTTTCCACGCCAATCAGACCTTGGTTGAAGGCTTCAGCGAACGCATGGTCTCGCTCGAGGAGCGAGTTTCCGATCTGGAACGGAGACTCTAGGTTTGCGCTGACGGTGGGGGCGCACGGGGCGCGGGTGATTACCTCGAACCGCGCCGACTTCGAGCTGATCCGGGAGCATCGGAGTTTCCGGCTGGAAGTGTGGTGAGGGCGATGTGGCTGGACGGGGTTCGTGCATTCCTGGGTTTCAAGACTGGTCGTCGCCGGCATTGCGTGGGCCTGGACCACCCCTTTCGGAGATTGGAGCCTTTACGGGTTCAACCGCTTCTGTACGTGGGCAAGATTACCCTTGAAGGTCTGGTTGGCTGGATCGAGGGGCCGTCGCCTTGTTGTACTCGTCCCGGGCCTCAGCGTACAAACCCTTTTGCTCGAGGGCATAGCCGAGATTATTGCGAGCAACGGCATAACCGGGGTTGAGCCGCAGCGCTTCCCGTTCTTCACCGATTGCTCCGTCCCAGTCGCCGCTCTTGTAACCCAGAGCCCGGGCATGGACTGCTTCTTATCCACGGGAAACTTGATCGATCCCATATACCGAATATCGTTGATGGGATCGCTGAGAAATGTCAGGTACACGCCGTCGTTTTTGATGGTGACAGCCACCAGCCAGCACTTTTCGCCGGAAACAAATTGGCGCACCTGCACCGCGCTATTGGGAGCGGAGCCGGCGAGCATCATCCTGGTCATGCCGCCGGCGTTGAGCTTGCCGTCGTGATAGGAGACCACGCCGGTGCGCGAGGCCGACTTGGTCGGGTCGTACATGACCAGGCCGGATTTCAACAGCGCGATCACGTCGCCGGCGGTGACGATGTCGCTATCGTCGGCCGTCGCCTGGGTGACATGATACTTCGCCTCAATGGCCGCCTTGACGGCGCCAGGCGCGTCCAGCGATGGCGCGTGGCGCGCCGGATACGACAACAGAAGCACAAAGGCCGGAGCCAGAGAACGCCAGTTCATAGGGTGCAGCTCCAGGATTGGGATGGGCAGCGAGAGCTGGAAACCTGGGAGAACTCTGGCAGGGAGGATAGCAAACTTCCGAGTGGAAACAAGATGAAAATCTGCCTATCGCAGCAAGTGCGACGCACCGCCATACGCTCGCGGAGGCAGCCGGGCAGATGGCATCCTAGGGGGTATGTCGATTGCGCGCACTTCCCCGCCGGGACGGCTGAAGCGATTTTTTGCCGATAGCGCCGTCTTCCGATGGCAGAACCAGAGTTTGCGCGCAGACCTGATTTTCACGTTCCCGGTGGCGATTTGCCTGACCGTGGGCGTGGCCATCGGGCATCCGGCGGCGGGATTGATTGCGGCCGGCGGGGCGATGAACACCGGGTTCGGGCACAAGCAATGCATCGACAAATCGCGTCTGCTGCCCATGATTTTTGTCACCCTGGGCATGGCGTTTTCAGGGTTTGTGGGGGTGCTGATCGGGCACGAGAACCTGCTGCTGGTGTTCACGGCGGCGCTGTGGGGATTTGGCTACGGGATGTTGACGGCGCGCCCCGGCGGATATGGCTGGGTGGGCCAGCAGTGCGTGATTACGTTCCTGGTGGCGTCGGCATTTCCGGCTCCGCCGAAGGCCGCGGCGGCGCGGGGCTTGCTGTTACTGGCCGGCGGAATTTTGCAACTGGGGCTCTCGGCGGCGCTGCTCAGAATGTTCGGCCAACTGCGGGAGCGGGTTTTCGCCTTGGAGCGCTATCTGCGCGAAGAGCAACGCGCCTTGCGGGCTGCGATGTTGGAGACGGCGCAGTCGTTGTGGCAGCGCAGGTTTGTCAACTCTGCGATTCCGTATGCGCTGCGGCTGGCGGCGACGGTGGGCGCCGGGACCGAGGTGTACCGGAGATTGCATTACCCGAGCGGGTATTGGATTCCGATGACGGCCCTGCTGGTGCTGAAGCCGGCAGTAACGGATACGGTGAGCCGTGCGCTTGCGCGGGCGGTGGGCACGATTTGCGGAGCGGTGCTGGTGAGCGTGGGGCTGGCGCACATCCACGCGACGCCGGCAGCACTGGCGGCGTGCACGGCGGTGTTTGCGTGGCTCTCGTATGGGCTGCTGAACGTGAACTACGCGCTGTTTTCGACGTGCATCACGGGCTACATTGTGTTTCTGCTGGCGCTGAACGAAGTGCCCGGGCCGGAGATTGCCCAGCGGCGCGCGTTTTGCACCGTGGTGGGCGCGGGCATTTCGCTGGCGGTGCGGCTGGCGGTGATTTCAGGTCACCGGGCGCATTGGCGCAGAGCCGCTGCTGCGCATCCGGAATTGAATCCCCGGCGATGGATGAATCGCCGCGGGCAAAATGCCGGCGTCAATTCCTGACCCCAGGCCGAAGAACGGCGCAATGTGATTCTTTCAAAGCTTGCGCATAAAATTTCGCAGTTCGTTTTGTGACCGCGCATTGACTGACAATCGAAGATTCACCAGAACCGGCGGCTGGTGAGATGGTGGCGACGCGGGACAGCGCGCACCTTTGAGATTGCGCGGCAGATAGGATCGCGCGCGATGCGCAGGCAGATGGAGTATTGCGACGAGGTCGCGATAACCCAGAAGCGAGTCAGCGAAACCAAGGTAGCGACGCGATCTGCCAGGGCGTAGACGGAAGGGCCCGCGCACGCCCCGGTTGTCGTGGGCGTCTAAATTCGCCTCAACGCTGCGCCACAGTCGCCGAAAGCACCTCGGGGCCGGTCGGCGCCTGGGCTTGACCATCCTGTTGGGCGGTGATGAACAGTTTGAACCGCTGATAGGGCGTCTCGGCGTGAAGCTCGCCGTTCTCATGGTTGCCGACCTTGATCTGGCCAAGGTCTTTCGGCTTTTGACCCGGCGGTTGCACCCATACCACGTAGGCGTGCTCCCGCGGCGTCAGCGCGCTGGGCGGAGCCGGAGAGTGCGCCTCGATGTCCAAGGCAGTGTTGCCGTTATTGCTGGGCTGAAACTCGATTGACCCGTGCGCGGCAGGCG
>JASHUH010000098.1 GCA_030040115.1 Acidobacteriaceae bacterium
CGCATTCCCATCCTCGAGGCGGAGGGCTTCGAGGCCGACGACGTCATCGGCACGCTGGCTCGCGAGGCTGCGGAGCGCGGGCACGAGGTCTTCATCGTCTCCGGCGACAAGGACATGATGCAATTGGTCACGCCGCAGGTGATGGTTCTTAACCCGCAAAAAGACAACCTGATCCTCGATCCCGCCAAAGTCACAGAAACGCTCGGCGTACCGCCCGAGAAAGTGATCGACGTGATGGCGCTGCGCGGCGACAGCGTGGACAATATTCCCGGCGCGCCCGGTATCGGCGACAAGGGCAGCGTCGATCTGATCGTCGAGTTCGGCAGCGTGGAGGCGGTTCTTGACCACGCCGCCGAAGTCAAGCGCAAAAGCTACCGCGAATCCCTCCAACAGAATCGCGACGCTGTCTTGCTCTCGAAGGAGCTGGTCACCATCGACTGCCATGTGCCGCTGGATCTTGATTTAACGTCGCTCGAAACCCAGTCGCCCGATCTCGAAGCCTGCCGCGCGCTGTTTACCGAACTCGAGTTCACTTCGCTGTTGCGCGATCTGGCTCCTGCGGAGGGCGGGCCTTCGGTAGAGATCATTGAAGAGCCGACAACCGAGCAGCTCGCTGCGTTTGTTCACGTCGCCCGCACCGAGGGATTTGCCTTCGCTCTCGACGCCGCCGAGCCGATCGCATTGGAAACGGAAGAGGAAGCGGAACCACCTGCGGCTCCATTGCTCGATGCCATCGAGGCGGCCGAGCGCAAGACCCGCTCGAGCGTAGGCGTGTGCGCGGAGACAACGCGAGCGCTTTGCCTGCCGCTCACGCAGGAACTGCGCGCGTTGCTCGAAGACCCCAAAATCCCCAAACGCACGCACGACCTGAAGCTCGCCTTGCATGTCCTGCACGGCCTCGGCGTCGCGTTGCGCGGCGCCGTGGACGACCTGATGCTGCTCTCCTACGCGCTGAACCCCACACACGCCACGCAAACACTGGCCGATATTGCCGCCCGCAATGGCCAGACGCCGCCGGATTCAATCGCGGCGAAGGCGGCGGCTATTCACGCGCTGGCGCCGGCACTGCACACGGAGGTCGAGAAGGCGGGTCTGGAGCGCGTCTACCGCGAAATCGACCTGCCTCTGGCGCCGGTGCTCTTCCACATGGAGCGCGCCGGCGTGCGCATCGACACAACCGCGTTGGGCGGACTTTCGGAGCGATTCAGCGGAGAATTGAACCGCGTGGGCGAGCGCATCTTCGAGCTGTCTGGCCAGCGCTTCAACATCAACTCGCCCAAGCAGCTCGGCGTGGTGCTGTTTACGCATCTTGGGTTGCAGCCGCCCGCAGTGCGGGGCAAAAGCAAGACCGTTTCCACCGCCCAGGATGTTCTCGAACAGCTTGCCGAAAAGCATGAAGTTCCGCGCCTGGTGCTCGAATACAGGCATCTGGCCAAGCTCAAGGGCACGTACGTGGATGCTTTGCCGTTGCTGGCTGACGCCGATTCACGCGTCCACACCAATTTTCAGGCGGCGGCCACGGCCACCGGCCGGCTTTCGTCCATCAACCCGAACCTCCAGAACATTCCTGTGCGGACGGAACTGGGACGCGAGATTCGCGCGGCGTTTACGGCCGCGCCGGGTACGCGTCTGCTCTCGGCCGACTACTCGCAGATCGAACTGCGCTTGCTGGCGCACTTCTCCGGCGATGCGCTGCTGACGCGCGCTTATGCCGAGGGCATCGACATCCACACCCTCACCGCAAGCGAGGTCTTCGGCGTGCCGGCGGAAAACATGGACAAGGAGACGCGCGATCGCGCCAAGGCGGTCAATTTCGGCATTGTCTATGGCATTTCGGCGTTTGGCCTCGCCGCCCAGCTCGGCATTTCGCAGGCCGAGGCAAAGGCCTACATCGAGCGCTATTTCGCTCGCTACCAGGGCGTCAAGGCGTTTATCGAGAGGACGCTGGAGCAGACGCGCAAGGACGGGTTTGTGCGCACGCTGTTCGGGCGAATGCGGCCGATTCCCGATATCGAGAGCCGCAACCCGAACCAGCGCGGCTTTGCCGAGCGGACGGCCATCAACACGCCGCTGCAGGGCACCGGCGCCGATCTCATCAAGCTGGCCATGATCGCCCTCGACCGCCAGCTCGCTGAGCGCAAGCTCAAGACGCGCATGGTCTTGCAGGTTCATGACGAATTGCTTTTCGAAGTCCCGGTTGAGGAAACCGAGGAAGTGGAAACGCTGGTGCGCGACGAAATGGAGGGCGTGGCGAAGCTCAAAGTGCCGCTGGTCGCGGATTTGGCTTTCGGTCCGAACTGGCGCGATCTGAAGTAATCGGAAAAAGAAAACAGGCTTACAATACGGGTGGGCGACGAAGTCAACGACGCCGGCGACCGCTGGCCCCGCGCGCAGGCAACGCTTTCTCATGTTGTTCGATCTCGGCAAAGCGCTCTCGTTTTTTTTGAGTATTCTCTCGCTTTGCCCGGTGGTGGTGAACGCGTTTTTTGTCCCGGGGACGCGTTGGGAAGATCGGCTGGCGCTGTCGCTGGGCAGAATCGTTCTGGCCGCCTGCGTGTGCTTTGCCAGCGGCCTGCTGTTTCTCCGCGACGACAAGTCGGGGCGCGCGACCGAAGAGGCCCTGATGTCCACGCTCCCGGTGCGCATGTTCTTGTGGACGCTGGCCACAGTGGCGGTTCTTTTCGTGGTTTCCTGGTATCTCGACGTCAACTACGCGCCGCTGCTGTGGCGGAATCAGCCGCACGAGATCGGCTTCTAGAATATTCTCCTTCCGGCGCGCCACTCCTACTGAAGAGAGAAAATACCTGCCCGCGCATCTCCCTTTCCCCATTTATCGCATCGCGGCTGGCACCCGGGTTGCGATCGGAAGGTTACGACGTCTTGGGTTTCCGGGGGTTCAGCCTTGTTGTGTTTCGGCCTGGGATGGCGATGGCTCATCGCTGCGTCGGCCGGCGCGGACGGTTTTGGCGGCGCGGGTCGCGCGGATGCGCCAGAGGGCGAGGCGGGCGGAAAAACGCTCCCCACGTGTAAGCGGCGTGGGAAGAAATGCGGCGAGAACGCGGTCGACGGAGGTGAAGCGCCCGGCGTTGCGGTCGAGAAAGTCGCACAAGGTGAGGAGGGTGGCCGCGGATGTGGTGTTGGGATGGACGCAGATGGTCCATAGGCCGGAGGGCTTTTCGACCGGCGCCCAAAGCTGCTGGGGAATCCAGGTGAGGCCGTTGCGGAGGAAGGGACGGCGGGCAAGGCCATCGCAGAGGAGGAGGATTCCTTCGTCGCGAAGGACCTCGAGAGTAGCGGTGTCGAAGCCGTGTCGGGGAGCAACCCAGAGGCGCGGGTTGAGGCTGTGGCCGCGAAGAAGGTCGAGGCCGTCGCGAATCCAGCCACGCTGCGTGGCGGCAGAGACACCGGCGAATTCCGATTGCGCATGAAGTGGGAGCAGACTGCGGCCGCGGCTCAGGCAGAGATGGCGATAGCCGTGGAGGGCGATGACGGCGCCGGCGGTCTCGAAGGCGCGCAGTTGACGCCAGAAACCGGGATCGGGCGGGGAGACGCACAGTTCGGGGTCGCGATTGTCGGGGACGACGGCGAGGATGGGATGGAGATGGAATTCTTCGATAAGGGCTACGCATTGGCTCCAGCGCTGAGCGGAGACGGTGGGACAAAGGTCGTCGAACCGGAGCAGGTATTGGGCGGGCGTGAGAGGCATCGCGGTCAGCCTTGAACCAGAGGAATTGGGGTGCATGGAGCGCCCGCCGAGGCTTGCCCATCGCGGGCAATAGCATCGGCGAGAAGGTGATGGCTCCAGTACCAGAGGAACAGGAAGGTGGCCACCATCCAGAGCGACGTGGCGAGGGCGATTCCCGCCACCCCATAGATGCGCATGAGGACCAGGTTCAGGATCACGTCGAGGGCGAGATTGATGGCGCCGCAGTAGAAGATGAGATCGGTGCGGCGCATGGCCACGATGAAGCGATAGAAGACGCGGCTGACCACGAAAAAGGGAATTTGGATGGCGAACATGGCCAGGACACGGGCGACGATGAAGGTGTCGCGCGGCCCAAATGCGCCGTGCTGAAAGATGATGCGGACAAGCGAGGGTGCGCCGGCGATGAGCAGGACGGCGACGGGCGCGGAGACCAGCGCGGTGAGGCGAACCCAGGTGCGGAGGGTGTGGCGGCAGGCAGCCCAGTCGCGATACGCAATGAGGCGCGATAAGTAGGGCACAATGGCGGTGGAGATGGCGCCTGCGAGCAGGGTGAGAACGACGGTGATAAAGCGGTTGGCGTAGACGAGAGCGGAGACGCTGCCCGAGGGCAGCATAGCGGCCATGGCCTGATCGACGAGCAGACCGCCAGAGGCCACGACGCCGCTGAGCAGGACCGGGCCGTACTGGCGGCCCACTTCGCGCGTGGCGTCGGTCATTCCATACCAGCGCAAGCGAAAATGGTAGCCGTGGGCATGCATCATGGCGACCACGAGGGCGGCGTAGATCAGTGTGCCGGCGACGGTGGCGAAAACCATGGCCCAGATTCCAAAGCGATGGCCGAGGGTGAGCGCACCGAGAATGATGGAGGCGGAGATGACCATGGGCGCGAGCGCGGGAAGGGCGAAGCGGTCGACGGTGTTGAGGACGGCGGCGCAGTTGACGGCGACGCCGGTAATGAGCACGATGGGTAGTAAACCATAAAAGAGGCGGATGGAGAGCGCCAGCTTGGCGGCGGGAAAATGCGACGCGATGAGCGGGAAGAAGACGGGCGCGGTGAGCGCCATGACGGCTGAGGCGGCGAGGAGGAGCAGGCACATCCAGAGCAGTGAACTGGAAAGAAGTTGCTGGGCGCGCTCTCGGCCCTCCTGCTCGCGGATGCGGACGAGGGTCGGGATGAGCGCCTGGTTCATCGACTCGGAGATGAGATTGACGAGTAGGCTGGGGACGAGGGTGGCGGCCAGGAACGCGTCCATGGCGTCGGAACGGCCGTAGATCCCGGCGACGGCGATTTCTTTGCCGGTGGCGGCGAGCTTGACGGCGACGCCGACTGCGCCCACGGAGAGGGCCGCGCGCAGAATGCTGCGGTTGACGCTGGAGCGGAGCGCGAGTGAGGCGGGTTGGGCGGTGGCGGTCATCGCGATGGCGTTTTCCCCGGGGCTCTGGACATTAAGTGAATTATTCAGCAGTTTCATTCCCTCGGTGGCTTCTATGAGACGGCTAGAACCCGGCCAATTTTTGCGCCTCTTCGGCTCGGCTAAAGGCGCGCCCTTCCAAAACCTCGAATTCTCCGCGGTGTTTTTCAGTCCGCGGCTTGAGGCGCGGGCGCAAGTGCCGGGCCTGCGTATGGCGCGTCGAAGCATGCCGCAAGTTCGATTGGCTGATCTTCATTGAGGCGGGCGGCGAGGGCAACGAGGGCCATCAGCAGCCAGGTGGTGCGGCTTTCTTCCACGGTCGCGACGAGCGAGGTCACCAGCCAGACCAGCAGCGAGACCACCAGGGCCAAACGCAGCGCGCTTATCATCTTGCAAGCGAGATAGGCGGCCAGGGTGACGATGGCTGCGGCCAGGAAAAGCGCGCAGAGGCCGCCGCCGACCAGGATGGAAAGGCCAGTATTGTGCGCGGTGTCGATGGGCGCGGTTCCAGCGGCGCGTACAAACGTGCCCGCGCCCGAGCCGATGAATGGAGCATGGAGAAAGGCCCGCCAACCCGCGGACCAGATGTTGAGGCGCTGATTAAGGCCGCCCCCGCGAAGCTGCTCGGGGATGGTGGCCAGGCGGGCGAAGGTGGCGGAGGGAATCGCGAACCAGAGGCCGGCGGCAATAGCCGGGGAAGCAAAGAGTACGGCGAGGACGGCTTTGGCGTGACCGCGGACAAGGACCGCGGCGCAACCGGCAAGCGCCACCACGGCAGCGACGAACCCACCGCGGGATGCAGTGAGAAGAACGGCGACCAGGCCGAGAGGCAGATAGCCCACGGCGAGCAGGCGCTGGAGCCAACCTGACCCGCTATCGAGGAGCAGCGCGGCGAGAGGAAAACCGAGATCGAGAAAACGGGCGACGTCGTTGGGGTCCTGGCCGTAAGCGGCGAAGCGAACCTGACCGGCAGCAACGGCTTCAGGGGAGCTGAAGTTGGCGACCGTCAGTGCGGCGAGCACCCAGGAGCCGGCGATGTAAGCGCGCAGAAGGGTCCGTAGATCGCGCGGAGTTTCCGCGAACTCCCACACCAGCCAGACCACCATCATTTCCTGGAAATAGGCGCGGATTCGATAAAAAGTCTCCGCCGGATCGATGGTCCAGAAACCAGTGCAGCAGAACCAGAGATAAAAGACCAATACCAGCCATTGAAGGGGTCCAGGCGAGCGCAGGCGGCCAGCCTGCAGGACGGCGGGAACGGCGGCCAGAAGCAAGACCAGGCCCACAATGCGCGCCACATTGCCGAAAGGCGGTCCAAGGTCGAGCGAGTACTCCCAGGGAACCGCGAAGGCGAAGGCGACGAGGAGGGTCCAGGCGAGGCTGCGCATCGGCTTAATACCTCTGCGAATACACGAGGCCCGAGTAGATGGAAACGCCAATGGTGGATTGGATGGCCGATTCCAGGGTGCGGTTCAACAGGTTCTTGGTCATGGAATCGGGCAGGTAGAGAATGTCGCGATCGTGGATGGGCTGGTCGGGATCCTGGCCGCGCAACATGCGGCGCAGGTTGAGCGCGGTGAGGGTGCGTCCGCCTTTCTGCTCGCGAATGAGGATGGCTTTGCCGAGAGCGGCGTTCTGCGAAGGGCCCCAGGCGAGGGAAAGCGCCTGGACCACGGTGAGCCCCTGAACCGGGTCGACGGGAAACCCGCCGGGGCGGACAACATCGCCGACGACATAGACGAGGCCGGCGCGGCTCACCTGGACTGTGTCGCCAGGGCTGAGCTCGGGATTGTGATCGGAAGTGACGTCGGTTCCGCTGGGATCGAGAACGACGGGATGCGCGGTTTTGGGATCGTTGACGTGGAAGATATTGACGAGGCGTCCGGCGTTCGGTGAAAGACCCGAAGCGGCGGAGATAAGATCGAGCAGCCGGTGATGGTAGGTGTAGGGATAGACGCCCGGCCGGGCCACTTCTCCCAGGACGCTCACCTCCTGGCCTGCGTAGACCGTCACCAGAACGGAAACCAGCGGATGGAGCAGCATGCCTTTAGCCAGAAGTTGCTCCTCGATGGCGTGAGCGGCGGCGAGTTCGTCCAGACCGGCAATGCTGATTGGACCGATCAGGGGCAGGGTGACGGTCCCCTCGGGCGACACCCGAACCTCGGAGTGAAACTCGGGGGTGTGAGACTCGCCGATGTCGAGGAAGTCTCCGGGGCCGATGGGCGCGGGCATGGGCGAGCCGGCCCGCGCGACTCCAGGCGGCAGGCCAGCGGGGCTTGCTCCAGCGGGCGCATCCCAGACTGCCGGCGCTTCCTTGGGGTTGGGCAGGCTTTTGGTTTCCTGCGTCTGCGGAAAGGTGGCGACGCCGGTAGGCAGGCCCGAGGTGCTGGGCGTGGGCGCCTGCGCGTGCGTCAGCGAACCGGCCGCAAGCGCGGCCAGCAACAGTATTACGATACGGCTTTCCGGGCGATCCATCGATTCGGCCACGAGCGCGCCTCCCACTGCCAGCCAGAGTCCGGCAAAAAAGGTGATGGCAAGATAAAGCGGCGGATTGGGCGCGATGGGCTTGACCGGAGGGCGTGCATCGTCCACCACCGAGATGTCGGAGCTGTGAACGCCGGCGGCGAGGCCGGCTTCTTCGACTTTCTCGAGCAGGCGCAGGTAGAGCGCGTGGGCGGCTTCGGACTCTTCGCGCATAGCCATGTATTGCGTGGAGGCCTGATTCAGCTTCAAACCTTCGCCAGTGGTTTCCTCCAGGCTTTGGCGCACCATTTGCTCGCGTTCGAGCGCGGTTTGCCAGTTGCTCTTGAACTGGGCCAGGAGTTTGGCGTCTTCAGTCTGTTTTTGCCGGTCGAGATCGCGTAACTGGCGGCCAATCTCAACCACGCGGGGAAAATCGGGTCCGTGCTCGGCGCTCAACTGGGCCTGCTCTTGTTCAAGGTCGCTGCGGTGCGCGCGAATCTGCTCGAGAAGCGCCGACGCAAAGTTGCCGCCTTGCGCCTGAAGGCGGGGATCGGAGGCAATCACAGCTTCCGGGTCACCCTGGGAGGCGGCCCGGTATTCGGCTTCAGAGAGAATGCGGTCGGCGGTGGCGGCGACGAGTTGCCGGCCCAACTCGTCGATCTCCAAGCCCGTGGAGTTGTGTTCGGCATCGCCGGGCTGGCCATTGGCCAGAGTTTGCGGAGTGCTGATGATGCCGTGGGCGTTCGCGAAATCGGCGAGACGCTGGTCGTCGCGATCGACCTGCCTTTTCAGCGCCTGGAGTTGGTTCTGGACCCAGCCGGAGGCTTGCGTGGTGGCCTGGACCTCGGATTCGGCATCCTGCTCGATGTAAGCGCGGATGAGGGCGTTGACCACGGCTGCGGATAGGGCCCGATCACGGGAGCGAAAGCGGACCTGAATAAGCAGGGTGCGGGGCATGGTTTCCACGTCGAGACGGCGGGAGAAGCGTTCCAGGAGCCATGCTTGCGCAATGGGATCTGGAGCGCTCGGAAGAAATCCAGGAAATCGGCGGGCAAAACTGCCTCGAAAGCCAGGCGCCTGGTAAAGCTTGAGGCCGGTAATAACGCGCCAAGCCAGATGATCGCTGCGCAGCACCCCGGCAAGGGTTTCGAGGGCGACCGGCGCGGAGAGGATGGAGGCGGAGACCAGCGGTTCGGCCGCCTCGAGGCTCAGCGACGACGCCGGCCCGGTGCGCAGTTCGATTTTGCCGGCAGCCTCGTATTGATTGGGAGCGAAGAGGCAGTACAGGAGGCAAACCAGCAGAAGACCGCCCTCGATGAGAGCCACCAGTTGCCGGCGGCGCCGAAGAATCTGCCACAGCTCGCGCAGTGAGACCGAGGGATCGACGCGGCGTACCTCGCCCGAGGCCAGCGATTCAAGCTCGCCTGGGGAGACCTGCTCAACCGGGGCGCCGTCAGGCAAAACCTGAAAACCTCGGATTCAGAAGTCGCGCGGCGCCGCCGTTCGACACGCTGCGAACGGCCGCAGGCCGGGCACACCCAGTCTGAGGGATCGGGGAAGCCATTGTTAGTGAGCTACATCACGCAATGCAGGGAAATGGAAAGGCGGCCCGGACTGGCGGAAGGGAAATGAACCGGCGTGCCGCGCCGCACCGCCCTACGCCGCTGCCGCGCCGGATGTGTTTCCCGCCTTTGCCGACGAAATGCCGTCATCGCGACGAAATCTCGGCAGCGCGACTCGCTCACCTTCGCCACATCTCGCGATTTTGGGGAAGGTGCGCCGGCTGTAAATCCTTCATTCGTCAGTTTTGCAGGAAATCCAACGGGACCTAGGACTATTTGGCGCCCGAAGTGCTTGAGGTAAGGTGTCCTGCGAATCTGCGCGACGGTCGGCACGGTCCATACAGGACGAAATCAAACCCTTTACTCTGAGGTGCGACACATGGCCAGTCATCCCGTTTCGAGCTTTCCGCTTCTAGCTAGCGATCAGGCTGATGTGATCCGAATCTACCTTGAACTGATGCATGAACGGGACCGTTCGGGGAACCCTTCGGAAGTTACAGAGGATCAGCCCCTCGGTCCGCCCAAAGGCTCCGATTACTCGTGGTTTCCGGGCCAAACATTCGATTACGAGTAGCCCTGAGGATGGCGCCGCGCATTTCCCGGCTGGATGCCGGTATGAAACCAAGGGCTGAAGGAGCAGGTCAGCCGTCGATCGCCAACGTAAGTCACACAGTGTCGTCCGATGAGCCCTTACAGAGAAACCGGGCTGAGTTTGTAGGGGAAATCCTTTCATTATCGGCAAAACTTCTCTCAGACTGCTATGTGCAAAACACCCTCGACAATGTGCAAAATATGTTGATAACGCGGGTGAAATGACGCGAAAGATGTAGATATCTCTCGAACCTTATACCAGAGCAACTAACGCTGGAGCCGTTCCAACGAAACGATGATCGCCTGATGAGTTATGAGCCTTTTTGACTACCTGACGAGTGATGAGTGTCTTTAGGCGCCCGATGCCGGGTTCCCACGGAGAAAAGAGAGTCCCCAGGAAGCGGCCTTTTGCTTCCCGGGGATAAGTCTTAATCGCTGGGCGAAGCTATCGATCTTGAGTTACCTGGCGAACCAGAACGGACAAGTACGAGTTATGCCGTTCGGCGCCTAAAAACGAAAAGTCGGCCCAAACGCGATGCGCAGGTTGTTGTAGGCGCCGTTGTTCCAATAGATTTCGTCGCCTGCATCCACGCGCAAGCCGATCGGCCCCCAGAACCCTTCAATGCCGCCGCCCGGGTAAACGGCAAAATGCGTGCTCGATCCACCAAAATTATTCAGGCTGTTGCTAAAGCACGATCCTGAGCCAGCCGGCGCATTGCAACTGGTGCTAAAGTCCATGAAGCCGGCTTTGGCGTCGATAAACGCGCGGAACGCACTCGAGGCGCCGAATTGGAATTTCGGGCCAAACAGGCCGGAAATAGGACGCACCTTGGCGGTGTAAGTGGTTGAGCTTGCACTGCCGCTTCCGACGCTACCTGCGCCGCTCACGGTGACATTCGTGTAGTTCTGCTCGAAGTCGTAGCTCATCTCGCCTTCCAAGGCAACGTATCTGCCCGTGTTGAAAGCGACGCGCGCGCCGAAGCCCAGGAAGTTGCTCGCGCTGGCTCCTTTCGGCGAGATCCGGAACATATCGCCGTAGGCGCCTATTTCGCCGTGATCGTATGTGTTTTCAGACGGGACTTGAGGTGCGGCTTGAGCGGCAAGACAAACAGGTACAGCAAGCAATAGCACTAATCCCGCACTTAGAAGTAAACGCCTCATTTGGAACGCTCCATGAAAGAATTTCTTTCAAGCAAACGACGGCCCGCGAACTCGCGATACCTATCAAGGTTCGCTCCGTGACTAAGATGCCGCCGCACTGTGGCAGGTTGACTTTACCCGGGGGGTTGTGCGGCATCCGATTTGTTTCGGTGAATGTGACTTTCGCAGCGCGCTTCGCGGCTAGATTTCGCGGCTAGATCGAGAGGCTTGGGATTCTCCCATGTCTGCCTCTCAGGCAACCTTTTCAGAGATAGCTAAAATTGCCGATGGCAATGCGCGACTGCTTGTTTGTGACCCGAATCACTGCTTTGTGACCCGAGTCACTGCGAGGAAATCCGCTCCGGGCTTCTCCTCAAAACGTGGACTCCGCTCGTAGATGGTTCATCGGTGCGTTTGTTTTTGTTCTTCTTTTCTGGGCCTCCAACGCAGTGATCGCGCAGAAGCTCAAAGATTCCGATTGCCTGACCTGCCACTCCGACGTGACGCTGACGGGTCAGGACGCCAGCGGCAAAACCATCAATTTGTATGTAAATGCGGATAAGCTCAAGCATTCCGTCCACGGCGCGATGTTCACCTGCATCGATTGCCACAAGGATGTGAAGAGCCTTGCGCACGCCGCGCCGCCCGAAAAAATCTCTTGCGCCGCCTGCCACGCCGACGCTCAGCAAGCCTACGCGCACAGCATGCACGCGCAGGCAAGTAAGACGGGCAAAAATCCTGCCGCCACGTGTCAGGACTGCCACGGCGATGCGCACCAGGTTCTCGCCGCGGCCGATCCGCAATCGCCGGTAAGTCACACCAGGATTCCGGCTACGTGCGGCCGCTGCCATGGCCAGAGATTTCTGATGGAGTCGAACGGGGTCAGCGCGCAGCCCTTCATCTCTTATCAGAACAGCGTGCACGGCCGCGCCGTCGCCAACGGCTCGGAGCAGGCCGCCGTCTGCACCGATTGCCACGCCGCGCATGCCATCTTACCGGCCAATAATCCCAGTTCGCCCATCTCCCGGCCCAACGTCGCGGCCACCTGTGGCAAGTGCCATACAGTCATCGAGATGACCTTCAAGCAGAGCATCCACGGCCAGGCCATTGCGCAGGGTAACCAGCTTGCCCCCACCTGCACGGATTGCCACGGCATTCACACCATCAAGTCACCCATCAATCCCAATTCGCCAGTCGCCGCGCAGAATCTTTCCCGCGACGTCTGCGCCCGCTGCCACGAAGGCGTGCGCCTCTCGCAGGAATTCGGCGTGCCCGGCAATCGCGTCGCCACCTATTTCGACAGCTATCACGGTCTGGCCTCCGAAGGTGGATCGCTGGTGGTCGCCAATTGTTCGAGCTGTCACGGCGTGCACAACATCCTTCCCTCCAGCGATCCCCGCTCCACCATCAGCCCCGCCAATCTCGACGCCACCTGCGGTAAGTGCCATCAAGGAGTCACTCGTCAATTCACTCTGACTCCGGTGCACCTCGGAGATGGTCAGTACCCCAAAGCCATCGGCTCCATTGCGGTGCGCTGGGTGCGCCGCATTTATATCGTTCTTATCCTGCTCGTCATCGGCCTCATGTTCCTGCACAATGCCGTCATCTGGCGCAGCAAGGCCGTGGCGCGCCGCCAGATGCAAAACCCCTACATGACTCGCATGACCGCGAATCAGCGTTGGCAGCACCTGATTCTGCTTGCCAGCTTCATCGTTCTCGTCCTTACCGGCTTTGCGCTTAAGTTTCCCGACACTTGGTTCGCCCACGCGTTGGGCATGGGCGAGAACCTCCGCGGCGTCATCCATCGCGTCGCCGGCGTCATCCTCATCGGCGCCGGCGTGTATCACCTCTTTTATTTAGCCGCGTTGAAGGAAGGCCGGCGCCTCATTCGCGATCTTGCGCCGCAACCGAAAGACGCCTTCGATACGTGGGGCGCGATGCGCTATTACCTTGGCCTGAGCCGCCAAAAACCGCAATTCGGGCGCTTCAGTTATGCCGAGAAGGCTGAATACTGGGCGCTCGTATGGGGCACCGCCCTCATGGGGCTTACCGGCATCATGATGTGGGCGAAAGTCTGGGTTGGCGACTTGCTGGCGCGCTGGTGGGTCGATGTGGCCACCGCGATCCACTTCTACGAAGCCATCCTCGCCACGCTGGCCATTGTGGTCTGGCACTTCTACCAGGTCATCTTCGATCCCGATGTCTATCCCATGAATTGGGCATGGTGGGACGGCAAAATGCCCGTCGAGCATTATCGCCTTGAGCACGCCCTGGACGCTTCCTCGCTCGATCAAGAGGATGAATCGGCAAATGCCCGGCAAACCGCCGGCGTCGGTCCCGTCCAGGAGTCGGCGGGCAAATAGCCGCGGGTATTTCGGGATCGGCAGGATCAGCATCAACCCGCCTCCACTAACCCGTACCGCCGCTGCCACGCTTCTTTGAGCCGCGCCCATACGCGCGCCCGCTCGGCTTCGCTCACCCCCGGCTCCGGCTGGGTCGCAAACCGCGCCGCCTCCTGTTTGGCCAGTTCCAGCAATTGCCGGTCGCGCACCAGGTTGGCCACGCGAAATTCCGGCAGACCCGCCTGCCGGGTGCCGAAAAATTCTCCGGGCCCGCGCAGCGCCAGGTCCAGCTCCGCCAACTCGAATCCGTCCTGCGTCCGCACCATCGCGTTCAGCCGTTCTTCGCCCAGCGGCGAAACCGGCGCGCCCGTCATCAGAATGCAATAGCTCTTCGCCGCGCCGCGGCCCACGCGCCCGCGCAACTGGTGCAACTGCGCCAGCCCGAAGCGCTCCGCATGTTCCACCACCATCACTGTGGCGTTGGGCACGTCCACGCCCACCTCGATGACCGTGGTCGCCACCAGCACGTCGATCTCGCCACGCTCGAAGCGCCGCATGATGACCGTTTTCTCATCCGCGTCCAACCGCCCGTGCAGCAGCCCCACGCGCGACCCCGCTAGAGGTCCTTGGCGCAGCTTCTCGTGCATCTCCACGGCGGACTTCAAGCCGGACTTGGCCCACGGGTTCGCCTCCTGCCGCGCGCGCGGAAACAATTCGGCCGCCTCGATCTTGCGTCCAGTTCTTGCCCTGGGTGCCCCAGGTCTCGCTTTTGAGACCTGGGAAGGCAGCTCAATCCCCGATGGATCGGACATCGGCTCATCCTGCGAAAAATCCAGCTCCGGATGGTCGTCTTTTGTCCCTTCGATCACGGGATAGACGACATATGCCTGTCTCCCCAGCCGCACCTGCTTGCGCACAAATTCCCACACCTCACCGGCGCGCTCATCCGTCACGCGCCGCGTCACAATGGGCGTCCGTCCCGGCGGCAGTTCGTCCAGCACGCTCAGGTCCAGGTCGCCATAGAGTGAAAGCGCCAGCGTGCGCGGAATCGGCGTGGCCGTCATCACCAGCACGTCGGGCTCCGCCTGCCCCGGCTTCTTCATGAGCTTGAACCGCTGCAGCACGCCAAAGCGGTGCTGCTCGTCCACCACCACCAGCCCCAACCGGTCGAACTCCACTTTTTCTTCGATCAGCGCATGCGTCCCGATGACCAATTGCGCCTCGCCCCGGTTGATCATTCCCCGGTTCCACCGCTTGCGGTCTTCGTCGAGCGAGCCGGTCAGTAGGACAATCCGCGGCTTTCGGCTTGACCGCTCCAGCAGCTTGCGCGCCGCCAAAAAGTGCTGCGTAGCTAAAATCTCGGTGGGCGCCATCAGCGCCGCCTGGTAGCCGTTTTCCATCGCCACCAACATGGCCTGCAACGCCACAATGGTCTTGCCCGATCCCACATCGCCCTGCAACAGTCGCCGCATCGGCGTGGGTACGCGCATGTCGGCCACAATTTCGCCGAGCGCCCGCTTTTGCGCCGCCGTGGGATGAAACGGCAGCACCTCGCGGATCGCCTCCCGCACCTTGTCGTTGGTCGCAAAGGCGATGCCCGCGCGCTCCTTCATGCGCCGTCGCTTCAGCTCCAGCCCCAGCTCCAGAAAAAACAGCTCTTCGAAAATTAGCCGCCGATGCGCCGGCGTGGCCGCAGCTTGCAATTGCGCAAACGGCGTGCCTTCGCGCGGAAAATGCGCCTCGCGCAATGCGGTCTCCCGATCCGGCAACGCCAGCCGTTCCAGTATCGCCCGCGGCAGGCACTCTGGCGCCGCGCCACGAATCGTCTCCAGTAGATTGAAGATCACCTTCCGCTGCCATCGTGACGCCAGTCGACTGCCTCCCAGCGACTCGTACACCGGCGTGATGCGGCCCACTTCCAGGAGGCGCGTCTGCGCGTCGGCGCTCTCGTCGGGCAGAATCTCGAATTGCGGCTGAATCATTTTGAAGTGGCTCGCCGACCGCGACGGCTCAACTTTCCCGTACACCGCGACCGTCTGCCCCGCGTGAAACTTGCCTTCGAGGTACGCGGCGTGAAACCAGATGCATTTCATGACGCAGCGACCCTGTCCCAGCGTCATTTCGAACAGCGACCCCTTGCGCGTGCGCAGCAGCGCCGCCCCGCGCACTTCGGCGATCACGCTCGCCGTCTCGCCGGCCTTCAACTCATCGAGGCTACGCGGATTCTGCCGGTCCTCGTAGCGGAATGGCAAATGGTAGAGCAGGTCCTCGGCGGTCTCGATCCCCTTGGCGCGCAGCATCTCCGCCACGCGCGGACCCACGCCGCGCACATACATGACTGGGGTATCGAGGGCAGGCACACAAGGATGCTAATGCATTTTGAACGATCCATCGGTGAATGGATTTTCGGAGTCGCTCGACATCCAAACCCATGCGGTCCGGCTCGACGCCCGGTGCAAAGCCGCAATCAAAAGCCGTAACTCCTTTGTTCTACGCACCATGCTTACTTTTCTCGGATATTTCCAGCGCATTTCGACCTGCAAATTTCCGAGGGCGAAGGAGTCTGGCG
>JASHUH010000099.1 GCA_030040115.1 Acidobacteriaceae bacterium
CGGTTCTGCTCGCCCTCTGACGCCAGGTCGCCGCCGGTGACGCGCGCATGCGCGGCGGTTGCTTCCTGGAAGCCAATCTCCCGCATCTCCTCGTCTGCGGCAGCGCCCTCGTGCGCTGCCAAGGTTTCTCCGGATGCCGCTCGACCCTCGCTCCCCATTGAGCTAAAGGCGCCTGACATCCTACCTGCCTCGACTGCGCCGTTGGGCAGTTGCGCGCCCCAACTTCCTGTCCCCGGCTGCGTCCCCGGGCGCACGCCGGCGCGACCGCCAGCCGATGCGCCGCCCGATTCCAGAGATGGACTGCTCAGGAAACTCTCCGCGGAACGGGCCCCCGTGCGCGAGGATTGCGCCGGCGGCAACGGCGGCATTCCCGGGATTGCCGCGACGCCCGCAACGACGTCCGTGGCGTTCATGCCGGGAGCCGGAACATCACGGGCCGCAGCCCGTCCCGAAGTTTGTGCTTCGGCCCCGCCCTTCCGCTCGAAGCCCTTACCCACATCGGCGGCATGGCCGGCGGCCGATGGCGCGCTTCCAATTTCTGTGCGACTCCCTGAAGGGGTCATTTGCGCGCGCGCTGCGGTTTCGTTGCCAGCCATCGAATCGGCTCGATCGGGGCCGACGCTTCGCGCGGGATCCTCCGCCGAGGGATTTTCTAGGCCGGCCTCTGTTGATGACGGCAAGGCGGCTGGGCTTCGCGCAGCCAAGCTTGCCTGGGTCCGGCCCGATTCCCCGCTCGTCTTCTCCGTTGTCTGCGAATCGAGATTCTCTTCAGCCGAAGGTTCGCGCGGATTGAGCCCAGCGGTCTCCGCCCCCAGCGAATCCAGAAACGTCTGCCACCGGGAACGAAAGCTTTCCGCGTTGGCTTGGGCCCCTTGAGCCGTCCCCTGGAGGGTGGCTGTGCCTTGGCCAGCGCGTCCACTCGCAGCCGAACCGATTGGGGCCGAACCCAGTCCGTCAACGCCGCTTCCCGCTCCCCCAACCTCGATTCCCGCGACTCCATTCATGCCCGAATGCAATGCAGACGCTGTGCCAAAAAAGAGGAATGGGAATTAGAACGTTGTCACGAAATGGGATGGCGAGTTGCCAATCATGAGAAGAGAGCGCCTTTTTTGCGTTTGATTGGGCTTAACTTTTCCGCCACTGGGCTGCGAAATTTCAGCCGCTGGGCGGAACTTTAACCCGCTTTTCCGGAAGCTCGGGGGTTTCTTCTTCAACTCCCTCTCGGCGCAGCCGGTTCAAATACCAGTGGTCCAGCGCCTGCTGGCTGCGGCGCCCAGACGCCAGCGCTACCCGCGCCTCGGTTTGTTCCACGATCGTCTCCGCTTGGCGCCGCTCCACCCGCTTGGCGAGGAACTCCTGCCGGTGCGCTTCGACTTCGGTTCGGGCCGCAGCGATCCGTGGTTTCAAGGCTGCGGATCGCCGCGCGCCTGTACGTGTTTCTTCAAGGCCCGCAAGCCGGTCCATCATTTCGATGCTTTCCGCGCTTGCCGCCACCAGCCGCCGGCCTCGCCGCTCCCGCTCGATGGCCTGCTCACCCGCCAATTCGAATCGCCGTAACTCGCCTAGCGCGGCCTCAAGCGCCTCACGGCGCTGCTCTTCTTCGAGTTGGAGCACTCGCAGCAGCCGGCGCATGGAGCGCGAAATGGCCATGGCTCAAACTTCCGCCGCCAAAGCGGCTAGCCGCCGCAAGCCATCGGCAAAATGCACTTTCTCGCGCGCTTCCTGGATCAAAAAAGCGCGCAGCGCTCCCCGGGCTCGCAAGGCGCGGTCGAGTTCCGGATCGGCGCCCGGTTTGTAAGCGCCAATCCGCACCAGGTCTTCAGAGCGGGCGTACACCGCCATCAATTTGCGGATCAGCGCGGCTTGCTCGCGATGTTCGGAGGAAGCGACGGCGGGCATGAGGCGGCTGATGGAGTCCAACACCTCGATGGGCGGATACCACCCCTCCGCGGCCAGCGAACGCGCAAGAACCACGTGACCATCCAGCAGCGAGCGCACAGCGTCCACCAGCGGGTCCTGCTGATCGTCGCCTTCCATGAGCACGGTGTAGAACGCCGTAACCGAACCGGTGCGGAAAGCGCCGGTGCGCTCGATGAGTTTGGCCAGCCGCGTAAAAACCGACGGCGTATACCCTTTCGCTGTGGGCGGCTCTCCGGCGGCCAGCCCAATCTCCCGCGCCGCCATGGCAAAACGCGTCAGCGAGTCGAGCACCAGCAGCACGTGCTTTCCCTGCGCGGCGAAGAACTCGGCCACCGTGGTCGCAGCCAGAGCGGCGCGCATGCGCTTCAACGGCGACTCGTCCGATGTCGAGACCACGACCACGGAACGCGCCAATCCCGCGGCGCCCAGCGAATCCTCGAGAAACTCGCCCACTTCGCGTCCGCGCTCACCCACCAGTCCCACCACCGTCACGTCAGCCTCGGTGTTGCGAGTCATCATGCCGATCAGCGTGCTCTTGCCCACGCCCGACCCGCCAAAGATGCCCACGCGCTGGCCCCGGCCTACGGTCAGCAGCGCGTCGATGGCGCGGATGCCCGTGCCCAGCGGGGCGCGAATGGGAACCCGATCGAGCGGCGCCCGCACCGCGCCTTCGAGCGGCCTTGCCTGAGAAGCCGCCGGCCGGCGGCCTTCGTCAATCGGTTCCCCCTGCGCGTTCAACACCCGGCCCATGAGCGCCTGCCCGACTTCGATTTCGGGGCCTACGCCCAGCGCTTTAACCTGATCGCCGAAACGAATGCCCTCGGTGCTTTCGACCGGCATCGAGAGCAGGTTCGAACCACGAAACCCGATGACCTCGGCGGGGTGGGCGCGACCGAAACGGTCCTGGATTTCGCAGCACTCGCCCACGGAAGCCAGCGGCCCTGCGGACTCGACGGTCTGCCCCACGGACTCGATCACCTGCCCGCGCCAGCGCCACGGCTGCGTTCGCTCCAGGCGGGCAAAGTAACGGGAAAGCAGCGCCATTATGGGTGCACCTCCGCGAGCGCGGTCGGCCCGCCGGAAGAATCGGCCGGCGCCGCGGGCGCGACTTCGCCCACGCGGTCGAAAAATCCCCGCTCGATCTCGGCAAGCTGCGCGCGGATGCCCAGATCCAGCGAGCCCAGCTGGGTTTCGATCACCAAATCGCCCAGCCGCAAACCTTCATCCGCCACCACGAGCGCCTTCAGATTCAGGTTGGGCAAAAGCGCCACCGCCTCCTTCCAAAGGTCCAACTCCGCCGCCGGCGCCCGCAGCCGCACTTCGGTCGATGCGGAAAGCTGCCCCAGCGCCACGCGCACCGCCCCGGTTAAAAGCAGCGGGTCCATCTGCGCTTCGCGGCGCAAAATGCGCGCCGCCACCGCCAGCGCCAGTTTGACCGCTTCTTGCTCTACCGCGTGCAGGTAGCGGTCGCGCTCGGCGGCGAAGCTCTCCATCAGTCTGGCGGCTTGCTGGCTCCGGCGCTGGTCCGCTTCCTTGCGCGCCGCCGCCTGCGCCTCCCGCTCCCCCTGCCGGCCTTCCTCGACGCCCCGCTGGCGGCCGGCTTCGAACGAGCGGCGCGTTTCTTCAGCCAACCGATGATCGTAATCCATCACCCTGGAATCCGCTTCCTTGGCGTGCAGGTTTCTCCCGGGCGCCGCGTACTCGGTTTCGCCGTCCTCCTCGTCCTCGTTCCAGGCGGGCACAAATACGGCGTCGGGGCTCTCCGGATACTCGAAGAGCTCAATCCGGCCGGCCGCGCCCTCGCCTCTTACCCCTCGCCGCACCGCCATTCCTGCCTCCGATTGAAATCCGCGTCTCGGCTTTTTCGCGCCCGGCCGCGCTTGGGCATGGCGCTCTCGGCCCGGCGTTTCCTGG
>JASHUH010000010.1 GCA_030040115.1 Acidobacteriaceae bacterium
TGGTCCAGGTCGGCGACCCGCTTGACTTCGAAAAACTGGCCGCCGGTGCGGGTGGCGATTTGCTGCATAATTTTCTTGCCGTCCACGCCGGGAGTCCTCTGCCCCCCCCCGCCCCTGCCGCCGGGATAGCCGCCGCCGGGATAGCCGCCCGGATAGCCACCCGGATAGCCACCGGGATAACCCCCAGGGTAGCCACCGGGATAGCCGCCGCGCCGCCCCATCCCCGGGAAAGCGCTCTGACTTTCCTCCCGGCCCCGGAAATAGACGGTGAAGACCGAGAGATTGGCGTGATCGGCCGCGTCCATGGCCTCCATCAACGTCTCCTTGCTGCCCCGGTCGACGCCATCGGAAAAGACTACCAGGGCCTTACGGCCGGTTTTCGACTTCATCAGATCGTCGGAGGCGAGGTAAATGGCGTCGTAGAGCTGCGAGGGATTCTGCATCGTGCTTGCCTGGCCGCCGCGCTGTCCGTTGCCGCCGTTTCCTCCATCGTCGCTGGTCTCCGGCCCTTGGGGATTGCTGTGCAGGGTCGGCCCCATCTGCTCCAGTTGCTGGTTCAGCTTGTCGCGGGAGTTCGTAAAATCCTGCAGCAGCTCCACTTCCCGGTCGAAGTGAATAAGAAACGCCTGGTTGCCCTGCTTGGCGTCCGTAGGGTCAGTGGGCAACATCTGCTGGACAAACTTCTCGGCGGCTTTGCGTTCGGAGTCGAGGCCACCTTCCACATTGCGGCCGGTATCGACCAGGAGCCCGAGCATAAATGGCAGAGCGCTCTGCTGGGAAAAGCTCTTGATCACCTGCGGTTTTCCGTCCTGGGTCAAGGTGAAATCGGCGGCCGTGAGGTTGTTCACCAATTCACCGTGTTTGTTGTGCACTATGACCGGAACCAGCACTTCGGAGGCCTGGCCGTTCAGATTCTGAGCCGGCGGATGCGAAGCCGGTTTATGCAAGACGGGTTCGTTGGAGGCGGGTTGCTGGGCCGGGACGGGCGCCGAGGTCAAGCCGATCAGCGACATGGCGGCAAGAAAACAGGAAAAGACTGAGACGCGCATGGAGGTTCCTTCACTCGCGATATCGCAATCTTAGACGTTTCACGGCGGTGACTTGTTGACGGGACGGAACCGGAAGGGAAGCCGAGATGACAAAAGTATCAAAATTGACAAAGCAGCAGGTCAATGTCGAAGTTGGAACTAAGGAACACTGTGAAGGAAAATGACAAATCGGGGCTTCATGCCAAAACTCGCCTGAGTTCCAACGGCCGCATCGGATTCCAGCGGAAATGCGGCAGGAGCTGGGACTTCGAGCCGGCCAGAGCGTTTTCCTGGACGTGGAGGAGGGCGTTCTGTGCGTTGAGTCGTATTCTGCGCGCATCCGGCGCATACAAAACGAGTTCGCCCAGTACATTCGACCAGGCTCTCTGGTTTCGGACGAATTGATCGCCGAGCGCCGGGAGGAGGCTCGCCGGGAGATGGAGGAATTCGAGCGCGATCTGCGTAAAGAACAGGTCCGAAAGGCGGGCTAGGCTTGGCGGGAATCGCGGTCTTCGATGCTTCCGTGGTTTTGGCGGTTCTGCTCAAGGAGCCCGGCGGCGCGGCAGTCGCGGGAATCCTCGAAAACGCCCTCCTGAGCAGCGTAAGTCTGGCGGAGGTGCACACGGAGCTTGTGCTGCACAGAGTTCCCGCCGATCGCGCCTGGGGTCGCATCCAAAACTTGCATTGTGAGGCCTGCCCGTTCACCGAAGGGCAGGCACGCATCGCCGCGGAACTCATCGCGGGGACGCGGCCCTATGGTCTCTCCCTCGGCGACCGCGCCTGCCTGGCGCTGGCCATTGAGCGCAAGGCCACCGTGTACGCCACCGATAAAGCCTGGAAGAAGCTCCCCTTGGATATTGACGTCGAAGTCATCCGTTAGCGCCGGTCGACGGCCGCATCCGGGGATCACCGCCCCATGCGGTGTTTGTTGGCTTTGATGGCGGCGCGGGCCTCGCGATCGGCTTCCCGCCGGCGCTCGGTTTCGCGCTTGTCCCAGTCCTGCTTGCCCTTGGCCAGCGCCAGCTCGCACTTGACCCGGCCGTTGCGGAAATAAAGCCGGGTGGGTATGAGCGTATGCCCTTTGACCTGCGTCTTCTGGAGTAGCTTGCGCAGTTCATCCCGGTGCAACAAGAGTTTGCGCGTGCGGGTCTCGTCATGATTGGCGAAGTTGCCGTGTGAATATGGACCGATATGCATGTTGAGGAGAAACGCTTCGCCGTCCTTGATGAGACCATACGAGTCTCTGAGGTTGGCTTTGCCCTCGCGGATCGATTTGACCTCAGTTCCGCGCAGAGCCATGCCGGCTTCGAACTTTTCGAGCAGGAAATAGTTGTGGCTGGCGGCGCGATTGTGCGCGGCGTCGCGCTCGCCGCTGGCCACCGGATCGCGGGGCCGGAGGGGTTTCCGGGCGGCGGGCGCGTCTTTGGGAACGACCACGTGGCTGCTGTGGCGGGCCACCGGGGAGCCTCCTCGAATTTTCATCCTAGCATCGGAGCGGGCCCTGAAACCGACTTTGGATCGGCCGCAGTGAGGCTTTATTGAAATGGAGCATCCTTCGCTCAACCAGTTAGGAAAAACGACGGGAAACCGCATCGGAAAGCGAAATCGGATTTCGGGCGGCCTGGGAAGCGCGCACGAGCGGTGCGCGGTTTGCCGGTTTGGCTTGCGTCCGCGGGGTTTTGTGAACCGTTTCGCTCTCCCTCGGGCAGCTTCCCGAAACCGTCGCACGAAAACCGGATTCGGCTTCGCGCTGCTCGCCGCTTTGGCGTTCTTGAGCCTCGAGAGCGCGCGGCTGTATGCGGAGGCGGGCAACGCCGAGTTCAAGCGCGGACAGGCCGCCGAAGCCCGCCAGGATTACGATGCCGCCTTCGACGACTACCAGAAAGCATGTGCGCAGAATCCCAAGGATCTGCGCTTCCGCATGGCGCTTGACCGGGTGAAGGTGACCGATGCGGGCATGCACGTGACCAAAGGCCGCAAATTGCTCCAGCTAAATGATCTTCAAGGAGCGCTGGCCGAGTTTCTCCATGCCGCGGAGGTTGACCCGTCCGACGAGGCGGCGCAACAGGGAATCTCCCGAGTGCGCGAGGCCCAGAGCGCCAAGACGCCGCCTCCCGAAATCGGCGTGCCCGAATCGGCTGGGGAGCAGGCGGAGCTCAACTCTATCGCCCCGCCGCCGCAGCTCAAGCCGCTCTCGAATGAGCCGCTCACCCTGCACATGACCGAAGACGCCAAGGTCATCTATCAGGCCATCGGCAAAGCCGCCGGCATCAATATTCTCTTCGACCCGGATTACAACTCCAAACGCATTCAGGTGGATCTGAGCAACGTCTCGCTGCTCGACGCGCTGCGCATTGTGGGCGACATGTCGAACACCTTCTG
>JASHUH010000100.1 GCA_030040115.1 Acidobacteriaceae bacterium
ACATGGCGCACGTTCGCAACCAGCTCCGTCGGGCTCACCTTCACACTCGAGTAGTCCTTCCACCTCTCCGGGTAGCCGATCTTCTCCCGGATCATCTTCAACTTTTCTTCCGCGGCTTTCTTCGTCGCATCGCTCATCCACGGCAGGGTCTGGATATCGGCGGCCAGCGATTTCTCCAGGTCCGCCACCAATTTCTCCGTGCTTTCTTTGGCCGCAGGTGGAAAATTCTGCTTCACCCAGTCCTGGCCCACCGCCTCGCCCAGCGCGTGATCGGTCATCGAACTGCATCGCTGCCAGCGCGGCAGTGGCTGTTTCTGCCCGGCCAAGGTCCGCGCAAAGAAATCGAAGTTCTCATCGAAGAAAGCCTTGGGCAGGTAATCGGCCTGCCCGTGCAACACTTGCCAGCGCAAATAGCTCTTCCACGCCGCCAGCGGCTCGCTTTGGAGCAGCCCGTTCAGCGCCTTGAAATAATTCGGCGTCGCCACGTTCAATGTGTTGAATGGCCGAATCCCCGAGCGGTGGAAATACGTCGTCCAATCGAACTCCGGCGTCAGCTCCTGAAAATCGGCAACCGTGTCAATGTGATAATGGCTCGCCGGGTTGCGCAATTCCGTCCGGCTGAGAAACGCTTTGGCCATCGCCGTCTCGATCTTCAGCACCGCATCGGCTTCCGTAGCCGCCTGCTCGGGCGTGTCTCCGGCCAGCGTGAACATTTTCTTCATGTGCGTCACATATTCGGCGCGGATCTCCACAAAATGCGGCGATTCGCTGATGTAATATTCGCGGTCCGGTAGCGAAATCCCTCCTTGATACGCCTCGGCAATCTGCATGGACGAGTTCTTCTCGTCCTGCCCTACGCCGAACTCGAAAAACCCGTCGGGCGTCCCCTGGTTTTCGAGCTCGCTCAGCAGTTTTGGAAGCTGCTTCACGTCCTTCAGCTTGGCGATCTCCGCCCACGCCGGCTTGATCGGCGAAATTCCCTTCTCCTCGATGGCCGCCGTGTTCATGCACGCGGCGTAAAAATCTCCGTATTGCTTCTGCAATGGCGTCTTCGGGTCGGTAGCCGCCGCGTCCAGAATCTTCCATAACAAATAGCGGTTCCGCTGCTGCACCAGCGAGAACGACCGCACCCAGCGCGTCTGGTCCGCCGGAACCGGATTCTCCTTGAGCCAGTTGCCGCACGCGTATTGATAGAAATCCACGCAGGGATCGACGCTCAAATCCATCGCTGACGCATCAAAGCTCTGCACCATGGGCGGGGGCGTCGGCTTGGTCTGATCCGCTTGCGAAGCTGCCGGCGTTTGGGCCAAGGCAGACCCGGCCGCAAGTATCAAAATGGAAACAACACGGAGCGCGTTCATCGCAGTTTCTCCTTGGAAAAAGGGGGCCGGCCGGCCGAAGCTCATGACGCGCATCGCGTCGTCGAAAGCGCCGGAACGAATGCGGGTAAGGTGATCAACACGGCTCGTAATGTTCATCAGCCTACCACAGCACCTCTTCGTGAGAATCAGGCTACTTCGGGAGAATCTGGGCGCCCCATCCTAGCCGCGTCTTTGTTCTTGCGGCTAGGGTGGGAAACACGAACCTGGGAGGACCCATTGGGCGCCCTATCTTCCGGCCGCAGGGGAGAATCGAAAGCTACCGCGCCTCCGACGGGTCCGGCGAATCCGCCGTATCGAGATCGACAAACGTATTGGCGCTCGGAGCCACTCCAGGCGCATAACAGTTCCCGTCCGGCGCATCGTTCTTAGGGCATTTCTCGCTGAACTGATTCCGGCGCGGCGACTGCGCGTATTGCCATACCGCCGTGTAGCTCGGCGCCGGGGGAGAAAACATCGCCGTCAGCGGCGGCTGCGCCAGCGTGCATCCCGGCGATGGCGGACACGCGTCGTCGGCCACCCAAATCGCCAAGGGCGCCGCACCTTGGCTTTGCGCAGATTCCCGCGTCGCCTCGCGCGTGGCAATATCTTCGGCCGTTGTAATCGAGCCCCCACTCTCTTGTACGGGGATCCCCGAACAATACACGCCCGCCCTCTCACCCGCCGCCCGCACCGCATCGATCCAGGCAAAAACATATGCCGCCTGCTCCGGGAGCAGCCGTCCGCCCTCTTCCTGATCGAGAAAGATCAGTACGTGCGCCGGAAAACCCTCCCGCGCCGCCGCCGCCGCCGCAACTTTTCCATCCGCCGCGCCCATAGCGTTCGCAGCCTCGCCCTTCCGCGCTGCGTCTTTCAACTCCGCGTCGCTGCGCCCGTTAAAGAGCAGAAGGAATCCAAATCCGAACTGTTTCAAGATCGCCCGCTTCCCCGCCCAGGTATTCCGCGTTTCTCCCGGCGGGGGGCTGAGCCAGTAACTCGTATAATTGAAGCTCTTGCGCAGCGCCGCCAGCGCCGCATCCACCGGATAATCGTTGCGGTCAAAACCGGAATAGGCATGGCCGGCCTTCGCCCGCCCGTGCGCCGTCTGCGCTCGAATCGTCGCCGTCGCCATCGCCAGCGAGAGCACTCCCCATAATCCCGCCAATCTCCACGCCATTCCGCGCGCTCGCCTTCTTGGGCTGATTGTACGGTGTTCCCACGCGCTCTTAGCCGCGCACATTGCCCGCACGGAGCGCCTTGAACACCTCATCCAACGCCGTTTCCCACGCGGCCAGTCCAACTCCGAACCGCTCATGAAGTTTTGCGTTCGAAAGTACCGAGTTGTGCGGACGCTTCGCCGGGGTAACATAGTCTTCGCTGGCGATCGCCTTGAGTTCCGGCGCCCTCACGCCCAACTCCACCGCCCGCGCAAATATCGCCTGCGCGAAGCCAAACCACGTCACCGCTCCCGCGCAGCTCATGTGATACAGTCCGGTCCATTCGCTCGGCGCGCCAAAGCTCCCGCCTACAGCGCCATTCAGAATCGCCCGCGTGGCCCGGGCCAGTTCCATCGCAGTCGTCGGCGCGCCTACCTGGTCGTTCACAATCGCCAGCCGGTCGCGCTCGCGCGCCAGTTGCAACATCGTAAACAGAAAATTCTTGCCGTCCGGTCCGTAGACCCAACTCGTCCGAAAAATCAGCGCCCGCGCGCCTGCTTCCTGAATGGCCCGTTCGCCGGCCAGCTTGCTCGACCCATACACGTTCAGCGGATGTGGCGCATCCGTCTCCGTCCAAGGCTCGATCTTTGCGCCATCAAACACGTAATCGGTCGAGTAATGAACCAGCAGCGCGTCGTGCGCCAAGGCTTCCTCGGCCAGAATCCGCGGCGCATCGGCGTTCACCGCATAAGCAAATTCCGGCTCCGCTTCCGCCCGATCCACGGCCGTGTATGCCGCGGCGTTCAATATAAAATCCGGCTCAACCGCCGCACCAGCGCGCGCAACTCCTCGCCTCGCGTCAGAT
>JASHUH010000101.1 GCA_030040115.1 Acidobacteriaceae bacterium
GTTGCGCTGGCGCCGCCTGGCGGCCCCGATCCGCAAGCGGTCACAAATGAATTTGTGCAGCAAGCGGCAAGACTAACTGAGATTTCAGCGGAAAGTCTCGGGAAGTGGAAAGCTGACTCGCTCTCGATCACCACCCCCGACAAGCAGATGAATCGCGCGTTGGCCTGGGCTGACACGGATCTCTACCAGGCTTGGGCTTGCGATGAAAAGATCGGATGTGGGGCGGTGGGTGGGTTTGGTCCTTCGCGTCCCATGCGACGGCCGCAATATGACTGGTTTTTCTCCGGAGACGGCATGATTGCTGCTGAGGCCATGCTGGCCGCGGGTCATGCGAGTCGCGCGCGTGCGGAACTGGAATTCATTCTCCGCTATCAGAACCCTGCAAACGGCATGATCTGGCACGAGATTTCACAGAGCGCCGGATTTCTGGACTGGGCGGGAAAATATCCCTATCTCTTTGCTCATGTCGATCTGACTTTCCAGTTTCTCTCCTTTGTCGCCCGCTATTATGCCGCATCAGGCGATCTGCCGTTCCTGAACAGCCACTGGCCCGCCATTCACAAAGCGTTCCACTTTTGTCAATCGCTGAATTTTCCCCGAACTGGGCTGCCGCTGATTCCCGCCGGCAAACTGGGCGCCGACGAGCAGGACCGCATGTCGGAAGATGCCGGATTATCGGCTAGCTGTGTAAACGCCGCGCAGAGCTACGCACAATTGGCGCGCGCCTCGGGTCATGTGCAGGAGGCGGAATCCGCAACCAGGATGGGCCAGCGCGCCCGCGTGACGTTTGCCTCGCGATACTGGAACAATGTGGAGCATTTCTGGATCAACGGCTACAGTATCTCCGGCCGCGCAATGACAGGAAGGCGCAGCGGGCCAACCGCGGCCCTGAACGAGCATCTGCTCTCCTCCAGCCATGAGGATGAAATGTTCGACGCGTTGGCTGGGGCAGCTTTTCAAACCGATTGGGGCACGCGCAGCCTGGCTGCGGATTCGCCGGGCTATGACCCGAATTCCTACTCGAAGGGCAGCGTCTCCGCTCTGCATACTGCGGAAACCGCAACAGCGTTCTGGGCAGCACATCGCCCATTGCAGGCCTGGCAGATTTGGAGCGGATTGCTCCCATGGTCCACGATGGATTCTCCCGGCTATATGGACGAGGTGCTTACGGGAACGATCTTTCAGCCGCAAGTAGAATCTGTGCCCCAGCAAACCTGGTCTTCCGCGAGCTTTCTCAGCGCAACGATTCACGGACTGCTCGGAATTGCCGTCGATGCGCCCGCCAACCACCTGACCTTGGCGCCGCACCGGTTTCCGGGAGCAGAGCTGGTGAAAATCGCGCATCTCCGCGCAGCCGGCGCCCTGGTCTCCGCCAGCCTTCAATGGAATGGGGAAAGCATCCAAGCGACCCTGACCAATGAGGGCGAGCCAATTCATGTTGAACTGGCGCCGGAGATTCCGCTGGGCGCGTCGCAAGTGCTGGTTGATTTGAACGGAAAGCGAACTGCAGTCGCGGTCAGGACTTGGGATGAGGAACAGCAGGCCCAAATTGATTTTGTGCTGCCTCACGGCGTCACGCTCTGCCGGTTTCAGTTCACAGGCGGCGTGTGGATCGAAGTTCCCCGTGCGACTCCGCAGCCCGGAGCTGCCAGCCGCGAACTCCGCATCCGCCAAGTTATCTTGCACGGAATGGAGCTCGCAGTAAAAGCCGATATCCGCGATGGAGCCGATTCTTCGTTGATGGTGGAGACTCCATGGCGCATCGCCGCGGTGGAAGGCGGCTCGACCACCGTGCTCTCCCCTACTCGCGCGCAAATTCAATTCGCGCCCACTGCGGCTCCAAGCCAAACAGAGAAGTTTGCGACGGCTACGCTGCGTATTCGATTTCAACAACGCTAAATGCACCTCGCCGATCGCGTTGTGCCGCCTTCGTCAAAATCCAATCCCCGCGATGCGCCATCATTTCGGGTATCCTCAATGACTTTGTGAAAGCGGCCCAAGCTCGGTATCCAGAACATCTTTTTGCGTAGCGATGCCAACAATCATGAGCTCAAGATCTGAGGTTCCGTTGGCCGTGAAAGAATGTGCTTCATTGATGCGGATCGGAACCGCATCTCCCTTGTGAATCTCCGCGGTTTCATCGTTCACACGGACTTCTCCGTCGCCGTTCAAAACGTAGTAGATTTCCTCCACGCCTTTGTGATAATGAAGCCCATCGGAGGCGGCGGGAGGAATCAGGAGATGATCGACATAGGCCCAGTTCGTTAAAAACACATCCTGATCCAATGCGCGCCGATATTCGACCGTACCCTGTCCGCCGTGAAAGTTCTTCACCGGGTGCAGGAGAGATTTGTCCAGTTGCATGGTCATGAACACGGGTATCGGATCGATGGGCACGCCGATGCGCGGATCGTTCAGATTGAACGCGTCATAATGACCCTTTATCATCGACACATTAATGTTCATGAACTCGACGGGCTTATCGGAGGGGTTATAGATGGCGTGCGAGTGGCCCATTCGGCAAGGCGCGCCAACCGTTCCCTTCAGAACTGAAGTTCGTCCGTCAATTGTGAATTGCGCTTGCCCATCGAAAATGATGAACATCTCCTCGTTTGTATTATGGAAATGATGGCCCACGCCGCCACCAGGCATAATCTCGCAACGGTGCATGAAGTTCAGATTCACGTCCAGCGCGGACGGTGGGACGAGCAATTCGCACGCCATATCCCCCGCGCTGTTATGCGAACGGCTCCGGGTGTATTTGCTCGGATCCGTGTGTCCGATGCGCGACGCCAATGATGGTGCAGCGTTCAATGCGGTCGGCGCCAGCGCCAAAATCGTTAACATCAGCCAAAAATTGCCCGTGTCCTTCATATTCAGCCTCTTCGCTGGTAGACCAGAACTGGTTGCATATATGGTGCTTTGAACGGGCGCGGCTTCAGCGGCGCCGTAAAAAAGTGCATAAATAGCGGGGCTCTAGACCCTGAGCGACGTTTCGCACAGCTCGGCCACATCTATGCCCGGCGAAATCACCGTGCAGATCCGCCGCGGCTTCGTTGCATTTTACTCGTTTCAACGAATTTGACCGATATAAACGCCATAGGGTTCCAGCTCAATCCGATCCAGCGAACGTGGTTCGGGCGCGCCTGGGCTCTTCAGTAGCGTCTTGACGCGCTCTTCCTGAATGCCCTCCGCCCTCAAATTGAAGCTCATCGTACGGGGCTCGGCGGTAAAGTTGCAGGCCACCACCACCGCCTCGCCATGGGATGACTTGCGCAGCCAGGAAAGCACATGGTCATCTGAAGTGTTAAGCATAATCTCTTCGCCATCGTGCAGGGCGGGGTCGTGTTTCTTGAGCGCGATGATCTGCTCGTACCAGTGCAGCATCGAATCCGGCTCCCGCTCCTCCGCGGCCACATTGATGCGCTTGTAGCTGGCCGGAATAGGCAGCCAGATCTTGACGCCCGCCGAAGAAAAACCCGCATCGGGGCCGGCGTTCCACTGCATCGGCGTGCGCTCGCCGTCTCGGCCCTTCTCTTTGGGCCAGCCCGTAATTCCGATGGGATCCCTCACGTCCTCTTTGCGGGTCGGCGGGGTGGTCACCATGCCGATTTCGTCTCCGTAATACATCATCGCCGTATCGCGCGACGCAAATAGAACCGTCGCAATCACCCGCCCGATCTCGTCGTGGTGAGGACCGTCGCCAAAATCGGCGGTTCCCTGCGCGTCCGTCTGGTAGCGGTCCCACCGTGGATTATCGTGATTATCGAAGACGAAGAGCGGTTCGTCGCCGTTGAGCCCGGTTTCGGCCTGGTTGATGCGCCGCCGGAAGAGTCCGACGTCAAACTTGTTGATAAAGCCCACTTGCATATCCATGGGGAGCTGCAGCTCGTCGTTGTTTACGCCGTACATCTTGCGCAGGTCGCCGATGGAGTCAAGGTAGGTTTCCCCAATCAGAACCACCCGGCGCCCGCTCGCTGTATCCGTCGCCCGGCGCAGCTCGCGCAGCACGTCGTGCACTTCCGGCAGGTTGTCGGTCTTGTTCGTCATCACTTCCTTATCGCCGTAAGCATTGATCACCGGTTTGCCATCCGGGCCTAGAACATAAGCCTCGTCGGTGTCTGACGGGTCCTCGAACAGCGAAGTGATGGCGTCCAGGCGAAAACCGGCCACCCCGCGCCGTATCCACAGCCGCGCCACGTCATACATGGCGTTTCGCACCTGGGGATTGTTCCAGTTGAGGTCCGGCTGCTGGATGTAGAAGCGGTGATAGTAGTATTGGCCGGTTTTTGCGTCCCACTGCCACGCGGAGTGGCCAAACACCGATTCCCAGTTGTTCGGCGGCTCCAGCTTGCCATTCACCCTCTTGCCGTCGCGCCAAACATACCAGTCGCGCTTCGGATTCGTGCGTGAGCTGCGCGACTCCAGGAACCACGGGTGCTGGTCGGAGGTGTGGTTCAGTACCAGGTCCATGATGATGCCGATGTTGCGTTTCTTTGCCTCCGCAACCAGGCGGCTGAAGTCGTCCAGCGTGCCGTATCGTGGGTCGATGCTGTCGTAATCGGAGATGTCGTAGCCGAAATCCACCTGCGGCGAAGGATAGATGGGCGTCAGCCAGATGGCGTCGACACCCAATTTTTGCAGGTAATCGAGCCGCGACGTAATCCCGTTCAAGTCTCCGATCCCATCACCGTTGGAATCTTGGAAACTACGCGGATAGATCTCGTAGATCACCGCATTGTTCCACCAGCCGGGATTCGACGCTGCCTGCCCGGTTTGCCCCCCGGTTGCGGGCGCCCGCTGCGTGGCTGCCGGAAAGCTCGCGCCCAGCAGAAGCGCGGGCATCAGCACAGTAATCATTGCGTTTCGTCTCATGCTTGCGCCCCTAAAGCAGATTGGGACTGAACGATGAAGCAGCTTATGGCCGGTATCTTTTTCCTCAAGAGAAAACCCCACGCAGCCCTTCCGGTCGCACGCCAACGCTGCGAATATGCTGTAACCCTAAAAGAACATGCATTGATGCCGTAGCGGATTCTATACCGATCGCCGGGTAGTGTCGACTACTCCACACCGGCGCGATGGCCAGAAAAGCCGCGCCCGATGGACGGGAATCTGTGATGCCCGCTCGCCGAGGGTTCCAATGGCTCTCCCACGAAGCTGCTCAAAGAATTGAAAAATAAGGTTTTCTCGTCTCTATCTTAAGTTTGAGATCGGCTTCCACAATTTGCTTGACAACAATTTTCGCCGGGTGTTAAAAATATCCAGTTTCAATTTTCAGTGAGACGCTTGTCGTCTGCTGGCAAATCGTTTGAGTTCATGTCGGCATCCTTTCCATTTCACCTTCCGGTTGCAAGACGCCGGAATAAGGTTTCGGAGGCACTCGATATGTCGCGGAAGCTGCAGTGGTCTTTGCTTCTCGTATGCTCACTCCTGCTCAGTGGGCATTGGTTGTTTTCCCAGGCAATTTTTTCAACCGTAACCGGAATTGTCAGCGATCCTTCAGGCGCAGTGATTGCAGGCGCCCGGGTGATGCTCACAAATGCGGCTTCGGGAAGTACGCGTCAAACCGTTTCAGATGCACAGGGTCTTTACACCTTCGCTTCGGTTCCCGTGGGAACCTACAACCTCTCGGCGAGCCATGAGGGATTCCAGGAGTTCCGGGAACAGGGATTCGCGTTGGGCGGCGGCGAAATCAGAACCATCAACGTCACTATGAAAATCGGCGCAACCAGTGAGACTGTGCAGATCACCGCCACGGGCGATCTTCTCACGCCGGTGAATACAGGCGAACAGACCATCACCCTGACTACTGAGCAGCTCCAGAATTACGTTCAGACCGGGAGCGACGCTGCGGAGTTTATCAAGATGATGCCGGGGTTTGGCATCCAGAACGGTGTCAGCAATCAATCCGCCTATACCGGCGAAGTGATTGGCATCAACGCCAACGGGAACGGCGGAAGCCAGAGTCCGCTCAACAACAATTTTACCTATGACGGCCTGCCTGGAAACACGCTCGATATCGTCAGTGACGGCGCGCACGTTTCCGACCCCGGTTGCAACTGCGACACTCCGGTGAACCCGAACTCCGACTTCCTCCAGGAGTTCAGGGTGCTGAGCGACGACTACAGCGCCCAGGAACAGAAGGGACCGATGGTGATCACCACGGTGACCAAAGCCGGCGGCTCGCAATTTCACGGCGAAGCGTTCATGAACGCGCGCAATTACGAGCTGAATGCGAACGACTCCTACTTCAATGCCACCGGAGCGGCGAAGCCGGCCGACAAATTCTATTACGAAGGCGGAGACGTCGGTGGTCCGATCCTGAAGAGCCGCAAAAAGCTTTTCTTCTTTGGCGGCTTTGAATATTTCTATCAGGTGCTGGACACCGGCGTATTAACCGGCACGGTTCCGGTGTCGAGCATGCTCAACGGGGACTTCTCGTCGGGTACCCTGTCCCAGTTGGGGCCTAGCTGGTATGGACCTAATGGGACTGGTGCGACGCAATACCAGGTATCCGTCCCCGCATCCTGGCCCAACGGTCAAATGCCGGCCAATTTGATCGACCCGAACATGCAGGCGCTGATGAAGCTCTACCCGGCGCCCAACGCCACTCCCACCGTGGCGAATGGTGGTTTCAACTACGTACAGTCGGAGATCTTCAACCAGAACGATACGCAGTTACTGGTGCGGGGAGACTACGACCTCAGCGACAATACCAAGATTTGGGCTCGCTACAACTGGCAGACTGAGATTCAGCCCTTCCCGATCGAGCTATGGGGGTCGAATGCCGTCGACCAGATGCCCTATCCGACCGACGTTCTGGGAAGGAATCGCTCCGACTCCATCGCTGCAACCGTAACCCACGTATTCAGTCCTACGTTGACCAACGAGGGAGTCTTTGCCTACACCCGTATTCTCTTCCCCAACGTCTTCGCCAACCCAAGTAAAGTGAATCCGACGGACGTCGGATACAACGATCCGAGGGTGTTCCAAGGCCAGCCCGCGACCGGCATGATTCCGAACTTCGGCGGCGACCAGTGGTCGAGTCAACAGGAAGCGGGTTTCTTTGCCAACTACGGCGGTTTTTATCTCGGCGGTCCGAGCCAGGGCTTGTTTGCGGATAAGTGGATGCC
>JASHUH010000102.1 GCA_030040115.1 Acidobacteriaceae bacterium
TGTTTGCGGGCATTTTCAGAGATCCTGTGATCTTTCGGACGGGACGCCACGCTTTCCTTTGGGTCGCATCGACTCAGCATTTCGGGTTCGGATGGCTCCTTCTCTGAAAATGCTTAGCCCGCAGCGACGCTTTGCGGCGGGGCCAACTCCAGCCGCTTGATTTCGCCCACGATGGGACCGTAGCTAACGATGGCGCAGAAAGCGATCATGCTCACAAAAATCAGCGCGCCGTTATAGGAGTGCGTCCTTTGGACGATGGTTCCGATGATGAGCGGGGTGGTGACGCCGGCCATGTTGCCGCAGAGATTGAAGAGGGCTCCGTTCATGCCCACCATGCCCTTGGGAGAGGTGTCGGCGATCACCGTCCAACCCAGGGCGCCAACGCCCTTGCCGAAGAACGACAGCGACATGAAAAACAGCATCACCGCCTGCGCATGAGCATAGTTGCAGAGGATGATGGTCATAGCCAGCACCATGCCCGCCATGATGGGCAGCTTGCGTGCGAAGCTGAGCGAATGGCCGCGGTCGAGGAGCTGGTCGCTGATGACGCCGCCAAGAATGCCGCCGAAGCCGCCGCACAGCCCCGGCACCGCGGCGGCCAGACCCACCTTGACCACCGACATGTGGCGCGCCTGGGCCAGGTATAACGGGAACCAGGTGAGAAAGAACCAGGTGAGCGTGGTGATGCAGTACTGGCCGATATACACGCCCACCAGCATGCGGTGGCTCAGCAGCATCTTCACCGTGCTCCAGGTGAGGGTGTTCTTCTTTGCGGTAGTCTTTGTATCGGTGTTCACGAGGCCGCCGCCGCGCTCGATAAGATCGATCTCCGCGGGCGAAATGCGCGGGTGCTCTTTGACGCCGAAGATGTTGGTGTACCAGAGAACCGTGAACCCCGCGCCCAGCGCGCCCATGAACCAGAAGCAGCTCTTCCAGCCGGAAAGATGAAGGAGCCATCCGAAGATAGGCGCGAAGACGGGCAGCGCAAAATACTGCGACGCATTGAAGATGGCCGAAGCGCGCCCGCGTTCGTCGGCCGGAAACCAGGCGGTCACGATACGGCCATTGCCGGGAAACACTGGCGCCTGGGCCAAGCCGGAAAAAATGCGGAGCAGAAAAATGGCCGTGAAAATTTCGCTGGCCTTGAGATATCCTGCCCAGCCGGTGAGAAACGCGGAGACGGACCACAGGACGATGCTGATGCCGTAAACCCGCTTGGATCCAAAGCGGTCGAGCAGCCCGCCCGCCGGCAACTGACCCAGCGCATACGCCCAGCCGAAGCCGAAGAGCAGATAGCCCATGCGTGCGGCATTGAGATTCAAGTCCTTGGGCATAGTGGCGGCCGCCTGGGACAAGGCCGAGCGGTCGGCGTAGCTGAAGCAGCTCACCGCGAAAAGAATGCCGATAATGAGGTACCGGACGTGAGTGGGTTTTTCGCCTTGCGGCAAGTGTGGCATCCATTCCGCCCAGCCTGTCTCGCTCTGAGCTCGATTTATGTTCTACGTCTGGAGATTTGAAATCCGCCTAGGTCTCACTCACCGACTGGATGAGAGCGCGAATATATCCATAACAGTAAGCGAACGATTGCAGCGAACCCGGATCGGCATTATCCGCCGCAAGCGGAACATGGTCCGGCATAAGCATGTAAGGATAGCCGACCTCTTTATAAACTTTGATCGCCTTCACGAAATCGACATCGCCTTCATCGGGGAAAACTTCGACAAAGTCGTTGCGATGGCCGCGGATATTGCGGAAGTGCACGTTGAAGATCTTTTTGCGCGTGCCGAAGTAGCGAATGACCTCGAAGATCTCCGTCTTTGGATCCGCGAGCATCTCCGAGACGGTTCCCTGGCAGAAGTTCAGTCCGTGATAAGGGCTCTCCCGGATGGTGATGAATTTTTTGAGCCCGTCGACGGTTCCCAGCACACGGTTGACACCCATGTAGCCCTGGGGCGGGACGCCGGGGTCTTGCGGGTGGCAGGCCATGCGGACTTTATACTCGTTGGCTACGGGGATCACGCGGTCGAGGAAGTACGTGATGCGCTCCCAGAAGGCGTCGGCGTTAACTACGCCGGCCTTGGTAAGCGGTTCGGGCGGGGGCGTCTTGGCCAGGTCCCAATAGTGATCGAGCGAGTCGCCGCGGCCCGGAATGCGGCCGGTGCGCAGCACGCCCAGGATGCTCATGTTGTATTTAATGGACGGGATGCCGGCTTGGGCGCAGTTGCGGATGAGGGTTTGCAACTGCTCGATGTCGCGGTCCCGCTCCGGGCTTTCGGCGAGCATGACCGCGGGATGCTTTTCGCGGTCGATGAAGCTGGAGGCAAGGAACGGCGGCGCGATGCAGTCGATGCTGATGTTGTATTTGGCGGCCATGTCCATCATCTGCTTCAGCTCGTCCACAGTGGCGTAAAGCCGGTCGCCCTCGATGTGCGGATAGCCGCAGACGTGGCGCACGCTGTAGCGGGCAAGGTACTTGAGATGGGTTTCGTTGGTGGGGGCGGTTTGATCGCCCAGTTTCATCCGCACCGGTACCGACGTCTCGTCCGCGCGCGCCGGGACCGGCGCCACGCTCTGCGCCGCAGCGAAACTTGCCGCGCCGCTCACAACCAAAAACTGCCTGCGGTTCATCTTTCTCCTTGGTGGGGCTTCCATGGACAGGTCCGGGTCCGTGGGGTGGTTGGCCCTATATCGACCATTTGTATGCGAGTGAAGGCGATGCTGTAAAGGGGAACCCCAACGGCCCTCGGGGTTCTGATAGTTGGTTTCCGGCTCTGGAGCGGTTATAATCGCGCAGAGTTTGCTTCCTACTTCCCCCGGAGGTTGCGAATTATGTCATTTGAAAATTGGCCGGCCGTCAGATTGGCGACGGCTGCCGCCCTTGCCACGGCTTTTGCCGTTCCTCAAAACCTGATCGCGCAGGCCCCCGAACATCTGATCACTTCCGGTGATTTGCAGAAGGCAGCCGAAGGCGCTTCTCACATCCGGCAACAGAACCTGGACACGCTACGCGGGTTTCTTTCCTCGCCGGAGGCGCGGAAGGCAATTGAATCTGCGCACATGAACCCGGAAGAAGTACAAAACGCGATCGCCGGCCTAAACGATCAGGAACTTGCGCAATTGGCGACGCGCGCCAACAAAGCGCAGTCCGATTTCGTCGCCGGCAGCTTGAGCGACCGCGATCTGATCATTCTCCTGGTGGTCATTGCAGCCCTCATCTTAATCATCGTCGCCGTGAAGTGAAAGCAGCCCCATGCAGCGCGCCGTCAGGAAACGGATGATGACCGGCGCCGCCGGCGCGGCGTTGTTTTCGTGCGCAGCCGCGTTCGCCGCCGCCGGCGCGGCGGACATCTGGCTGGACGTTCCCTTCATAAAGCAGCAGAAGGATGGATGCGGCGCAGCCGCCATTGCCATGGTGATGCAGTATTGGCTAGGCCACGAAAAGCAGCCGGTGCGCGCGAGCGCCGAGTCGGCGCGGATTCAAACCATGCTGGGCTCAGCGGCAGCGCACGGAATCTATGCTGCGGACATGGTGCGCTACTTCGAGCAAAATGGCTTTCGCGCGTTTGCCTTTGCGGGCAAGTGGGACGATTTCGAAGAGCAGCTCGCGAAGGGACGTCCGCTGATTGCCGCTTTGCAGCCGGAAGGAAGTGGTTCGCTGCACTACGTGGTGGTGGCGGGCGTAGACGACAGTCAACAGGTTGTGCTCGTGAACGACCCCGCGCAACGGAAATTGCTGAAACAAGACAGAACGCGCTTCGAGCGGGAGTGGCGAGCTACGGGAGACTGGATGCTGCTGGCGGTTCCCGCGCCGGGTTGGCGCTGAAAGGCCGCAGCGCGCAGGCCATGGCCGCCGCGTTCTGCGCAAACAACCAACCCAAGCCGTGGCGGCGCGGGGCCATGCTCCCCAAGGCAGACGCTCCATTTGGCGCCGGTGCGATGGGACATTTGCATTGGAAAAAGGAACTACGCTGGGCGCTTCTGGCGGTCTTGCTTTGCGGTTGCATCGGCGTGCGCGGTCAGGCGTCAAAAAACCCGGCGCCTATGGCGCAGCAGTTGGACCAGCTCGCCGCCGGGCATGAGTGGGCGCAAATTGTGCGACTTGCCGGCGCGATGAAGGAGCGTCCGGCGGCGGTGGATTTCTACTACGGGTTGGCGCTCGGACAAATGGGGCGCTGGGACGAGTCGCGGCAGGCGCTCGAAGAAGGGCGCCGGCTGGCGCCGGCCGATCCGCGATTCAGGGTGGAGCTGGCGGGAATCACATTCAAACAGAAAAAATATGCGCAAGCGGCGCAGCATTTACGGGCGGCCATCCGGCTGGATCCCCAAGATCCCTACACCAACAATTTTCTGGCCACGGTTTATTTTCTCGAAGGGAATCTGGAAGCGGCGCTGAAATACTGGAACCGCGTGGGCAAGCCGGCGATCGCCGATGTGCGTGAGGAGCCGGAGCCGCGCGTCGATGCTGCGCTGCTCGATTCCGCCTTCGCCTTTTCGCCCGCAGCGGCGCTGCGGTTGCCGCAGTTTCTTGACACCAACGCGCGCATGCGCGGGTTGGGAATTTTTCCGCAATACCAGTTCGACCTGGACGCGCGCGACGACGGGAAATTCGATGTGGTGTTCCGCGCGCGCGAACTGAACGGCATGGGCGACGGCGCGTGGGACAAGCTGTTTTTGTTTTTCCGTGAGATTCCGTTTCAGGGCGTCGAGCCAGCGTTCTACAACTGGCGGGGACAAGCCGTCAATTTCGAATCGCTGGTGCGTTGGGATGCGCAGAAGCGAAGAATCGCGGCGCAGCTCTCCGGGCCATGGGAACATGGCGCGAAATACCGTTGGGCGCTCGGAACCGATTTGCGCAATGAGAACTGGGCGATCCGCGACGGCTTTGCCGGCCCGGCGCCAGTGCTGGCCAGCTTCAACATGCGGACGGAAAGGGCGGACCTGGATTTGGCCTCCTATGCCAGCGGGCGGGTGAGCTGGACAGCAGGCGCGGTAGTCTCGCACCGCGATTTTCGCAGCGTAGAGCCGGGAACCGTTCTCACGCAGTCGATGCTCGACCCCGGCTACGAGCTCACCCAGGAGGCGCGGGTTACCGATGTGCTTTGGCGCGAGCCGGAGCGGCGTTTCCTGGTGACGACGGGCGTGGGGTCGGAGGCGGCGCGGTTGTGGTCGTCCCCTGCAGAGGCCTTCGAGAAGTTCACGGGCGAAGTCGGCTGGAACTGGCTTCCGCAATCCCAGGGCGACGACTACGCAATGCGGCAGAGCCTGCGCGCGGGCAGAGTCTTTGGTCAGGCGCCCTTTGATGAGCTCTTCATCCTGGGACTCGAACGGGACAACGACCTGCCCCTGCGCGCGCACATCGGAACCCGCGATGGGCGCAAAGGCAGCGCTCCACTGGGACGCGACTATTTCCTCGAGAACTGGGAGATGGACAAAAACATCTACAGCAACGGGCTGGCGAAGCTGCAGATCGGCCCGTTTTTCGATATCGGCAAAATTACTGATCCCGGAACGGCGCTGGGCTCGCACAAATGGCTCTTCGACACCGGAGCGGAGGTCAAGCTGCGCGTCTTCGGCAGCGGACTGGTGTTTTCCTACGGCAAGGGTTTGCGCAGCGGGAACAATGCGTTCTACGTGATGTTGCTGGAGTAGAAGATGAATGCCCGCGAGATGGCTCGATGGCGCCGCTCGCTGCGGCGGCTTCGGGGGCGATCTTCGAGGGCTCGGCGATATGATATTGCGGAACCTTGAACCCGATCACCCAATGAAGATGCAAAAGATTGTGAGCGGCTCTCCGCGCGTGGCTTCGATGCGGGTTATCCCCGTGGCCGGGCGCGACAGCATGCTGCTCAACCTGAGCGGCGCGCACGGGCCGTACTTCACGCGCAATTTGGTTTTGCTGACCGACGAGGCCGGCAACACCGGCGCGGGCGAAATTCCAGGCGGCGAAAAGATTCGCCAGGTTCTCGAAGAAGCAACGCCGCTGGTGGTGGGCCGCGCGATTGCGAACTATCACGCGGTTCTGCATGCGGTGCACCTTCAATTCGCGGACCGCGACGCCGCGGGCCGAGGACAGCAGACTTTCGATCAGCGCGTCACCATCCACGCCGTGACCGCGATCGAGTCCGCGCTGCTCGACCTTCTGGGACAGTTCCTCGGTTTGCCGGTGGCGGCGCTCCTGGGCGAGGGCTTGCAGCGAACCAGTGTGCCGGTGCTCGGGTATCTGTTCTTTATCGGCGACAGCCAAAAGACGGGGTTGAACTATCGGCACGCCGGCGATGCGGCGAGCGGATGGTTTCGCCT
>JASHUH010000103.1 GCA_030040115.1 Acidobacteriaceae bacterium
GTGTTTTTGGGCAAGCGGTCGGGCTCGGCTTCGACCAGCGACCTGACCGCGGACGGAATCCGGCAGCTTGTGGAGGGCGCGCTGGCCCTGGCTCGCATCACCGAGGAGGATCCCTTCGCCGGGCTGCCTGAGGGAGAGGAGTTCGGCGCGGCCACAGACGATTTGCACCTTTATTACGAGGACGTGTATTCGCTTGCCGGACCGGAGCGGATCGAGTGGGCGCGGCGGGCCGAAAAGGCGGCGCTGGCGGCCGACCCGCGGATCACGAATTCCGATGGCGGCAGTTTTGACGCGAGTACGGGGCGCAGAGCGCTGGCCAACTCGCGTGGTTTTGTGGGCGGCTACCGCACCAGCTATGCGGGCGTTGCCGCGGTGCCGGTGGCGATGGACGCCGATGGTCAGATGCAGCGCGACGGCTGGTGGTCGAGCGCGCGGAGCTTCGCGCTCCTCGAATCCCCTGAAGCTGTAGGAGTTGAGGCCGCAAGGCGCACGCTGAGGCGGTTGGGCGCGCGGCGCGTGCCCACGCAACGAGTCCCCATCGTGTTTGCGCCGGAGACAGCGCGCACGCTAATCGGGTCGATCTTCGAGGCCGCCTCGGGCGACGCCATCTGGCGGAGCGCGTCGTTTCTTGCCGGCAAGCTAGGCGAAACCATCGGCACGAGCAGCGTGACCATCGTGGACGACAACACTATGCTGCTGCCCTCGGGCGCGGGCGGATTCGGCAGTTCGCCATTCGACGGCGAGGGGCTGCCTTCGCGGCGCACGGTGGTGGTGGAGAACGGCGTATTGCGCAATTATCTGCTCAACACATACGCAGCGCGCAAGCTGGGTATGAAGTCCACCCATAACGCGGCGCGCGGGCTGGCCGGGACGCCGGGGATCGGTTGCGGCAACCTGTACCTGGAGCCAGGTGCGCTTGCGCCTGAGGAAATCATTGGCGATGTACGCGCGGGCCTCTACGTCACCAGCCTGATGGGCTTTGGCGTGAACACCGTCACCGGCGATTACTCGCGCGGCGCGGTGGGCCTGTGGATCGAAAACGGCCAGTTGACGCACGCGGTTGAACAAGTGACCATCGCCGGCAACCTCGGCGAGATGCTGCGCAACTTGACCGCCATCGGGAACGATCTGGTCTTCCGCAGCGCGGTCGCTTCGCCAACCCTGCGGATCGATGGGATGACCATCGCAGGGAGCTGAAAGCGAGCGAGGCAGCGAATCGGCAAGTCAGCGAGTCAGCAGGTCAGCTAGCCAGCAAGTCAGCCGAATTGGCAAATCGGCGTTTGCGCGCGTTTTGTCCAGCAAGCGGACCCGACAAGCAATAGGGTTGCAGGTGCGAGCGGATGAGGGAACCGGAAGAAGGACGATCGGAGGCAATGACGGACGCCAGGGCGCGATCTATGGAGGAAATCGCGTTCGATCCCGTCGACTCCAAAGCCGTGCTGGCGCAACTGCCGCGCGCGGCGGCGGTTTTCGCGCTCTACGGAGCCGAGGCGCGCGCGGAGCCCTACATCGGGCGCACGCCGAATTTGCGCGCGCGGCTGGAACGGCTGTTGCAGCCCTCGGCCAAGCATCCCCGGCGCTTGCAACTGGCGGGGAGGGTGCGGCGCATTGCGTGGCGATTGACCGGCTCGGAGTTCGAGTCGCTGCTTTTGCAGTTCGACCTCCTCCATGATCAATATGGCGCGAAGTCCCTGGAACGGATGCACCTGAAGGCGCCCGCATTCGTGCGTTTCCTGGGTGGCAATCCGTATCCGCGCGTTACCGTCACCCACCACCCCTATCAACGCGAGGCCGATTGGGCCTACGGACCGTTTGCTTCGCGGGCCGCCGCGGAGCGCTACGTGGACGAGGCGCTCAAGCTGTTTCTGCTGCGCCGCTGCACTTTTGATTTGAATCCCAATCCCAGCTATCCCGGCTGTGTGTATTCCGAGATGAAGATGTGCCTGGCGCCTTGCTACAAGGGTTGCACTGACGAGCGCTATGCCGAAGAGGCCGCAGCCGTGGAGAAGTTTTTCGCCACGCGCGGCGAGGGCCGGTTGGTGACGCTGCGCACCGAGCGCGACCAAGCATCGGCCAAGCTCGAATTCGAATCTGCCGCCGCACTTCATGAGCAAGTGCAAAAGGTGGAGGCGGTGCGGGGGCTGGCGCCGGAGCTGGTTCGGCCCATGAGCCGGCTCCGCGCGGTGATTCTGCAAGCTTCGGCCCTGCCGGATGAGGTTGCGGTCTTCCTGTTTGAGGGTGGGCGGCTGCGCGGCCCGACTGGTTTCTCCACGCTGGGCATGAGAATCCAGAATGAGCAGTCGGGCTCGAGTTCGCTTTTCGCGCAGCCGATAGCCATCGAGCCGATTCCGGAAGAGGTAGAGAATAGGGAACAGGGAACAGGGATCAGAGATCAGAGATCAGAGGCCAGGGATAAGGGTTTAGAGTCGAGCTCCGAAACGGCGAGCGACTTGAACGCCATGATCGTCAGCCAGCAAAAGGTGGTGGCTTCCGCTTCTGCCGGAGACGTGACGCCGGCAAAAATCCCTCGCGGGCTGCTGGAGTCGCGGCTCGATGCTGCTCTGTCGGCCCTGGCCAAGCCTGCGAACGCGCCCTCGCCAACCGTGCGCCAAGGCCACCTGGCGCTGCTCAAGCGCTGGTATTACCGGCCCGAAGCGCGCCGCGAAGGCGAAATCTTCTTTCCCGACGCCGAGGGGCGCTGGCCGGTGAAAGCTATCCTGCGCGGTGTAGGGCGTGTGGCCGCGAAAGCGCTCGTCTCGGTGGAGCGTTCATAAGGGGCTCTCTGAAGGAGCGTTATGCCTTATCAAGATGGCGATGGAGTCGAACTCCGACGGATCTTCCTTTTTGCTGGGGCCATAATTCTCCCGACAACCCCGTGCAGCGAGTGCAGTTAACCGAAGTTCGTCACTGATAGCCAGAAGTCAGGAATTTTCGCCGGTGAAAGCAGCGTAAGCCGAGCGCTTGCAGCAGGGCAGTTTGCAAACGATGTAGTGCAGACCTACCCTCTCGTGCGGAAGTTGGGCTAACTGCCACAGCTGGGCCAAGAATACTTGCCAAACGCAACTGACCTGCTTCGCGAGCCTGACGTTCACCGAGTTGGTCATTACATCGAAACGCAGTTCAGGACCAACTGGGTTTTGCGCGTGTCGCTGGCCCCAGACACAGGATGCCCTGCTCCATCAGGCAGCGCATCTCGCTCAGGGGGCTCCCGGCGTGAATTCCGGTGCATCCAGGCGTCGTTTCAGCGTCGAGACCGCCTTCTTTTCACGCTTGGTGGGACACGTGTCGCAAACGCTTTTCGACGCCAGTTCGGGCAGGGGCTTGCCTTCCAGCAGCGCCACCAGCGCCCCTGCCACCATTTCCGGCGTGATTGGACAGCCGGGCAGATAGGCGTCCACCTTCACCACCTCGTGGACCGCATAGACTCGGTCGGTCAAAGGGGAGATTTGCTCGTGGGGCAGGCCGTTCTTCTCGGTGATCACGCTGTCACGGTAGACTTTCTCCAACATTTCTTCGGTACTGTATTGGTTGGCCAGCGCCCGGCACTCCGCCGAAGCAGGCGCAGGACCGCAGAGAAATCAGGCTCTTGCACTTGTTGCGCATCTCCTGCGCCAGCTTCTTGTGTTCTTCATTGCGGATCCCTCCCGCTATGAGCCCGATATCCGCCTCGGGGATTTCCATCTCTGAGCTTTCGCCAGTCTGGCCGTAAAGCTTGTGGTCCATCAGCACTGGCATGTGTACGATCTCTACTTGTTTGAGCACGTCGATAAGTGGTTCACCGCCGGTTGGCCAGCTTCGCCAAACATCTGTGTCGCGACTAGGCGGCGTTCCTCGCTGCTCTGCGGCTGCCCTGGAGCAACGGTCCGGTCGATGGACATGTCCATCGCTTAACCGTTACGGCAAGGCAGACCGCTCGTGCCCGGCTGTTCGGAGGCTGAATTGGTGCAGGCGTAACGATGGTTGCGCGCCGAAAACGCTCAGACGCTTCCCAGTATAGGCTAACTCAGTCGAGGGCTCTCACAGCAGGCCGCATTCTCGCAGTTTGCGGTACAGATTTCGCTCGCTGATTCCGAGCATCCTGGCGGTATTTCCGCGATGGCCGTTGCAGGCCTCGAGGGCGGACCGGATATGGGTACACTCAACTTGCTGCAGCGTCGTCGGCAAGGGAGCTGCGGTTGAGAAACTGGTTCGCGCAACCGGTTTCGCATTACGCAGGACGGTGGGCAGATGCTCAGGCAGCACACAGGGTCCTTCGCATAGCACCATGGCCGCCTCGACCACGTGCAGAAGCTCGCGCACGTTCCCCGGCCAGTTGTGATGTCGCAGAAGCTCCAGGGCCTTCTCGCCGATCTGCTTGTTTGAGCCAAATCGCTCGTTGAGCGCCGCGACAAACTGTTGCGCCAGTAGGTCAATGTCAGAGCCCCGCTCCCGCAAGGGCGGAACCTCAACCGTGATCGTGCTCAGACGGTAGAACAGGTCTTCGCGGAAAAAGCCCTGCCGCACCATGATGGCGATATCGCGGTTGGTCGCGGTGAGAACCCTGACGTCCACGTGAATTTCCCGCGTGCCGCCCAGATGCCGGAATGTGGACGTATCCAGCACGCGCAGCAACGTTGTCTGAGTCGCGGGGCTGATCTCGCCGATCTCGTCCAGAAAAATTGTTCCACCATCCGCCACTTCAAACAACCCTGGCTTGGCGCGCTCGGCTCCGGTGAACGCTCCGCGCTCATGTCCGAACAGTTCGCTTTGGAGCAGGTTTTGCTGCAATGCGGCGCACTCTACCACCACGAAAGGCCGGGAGCATCGCGGGCTGCGGGCATGAATCAGCTTGGCCACGCGTTCCTTGCCCGCGCCCGTTTCGCCCATAATGAGGACTGAGGCATCACTGGGAGCCACGCGATTGATGACGTTGAGCAGGTGGCGGAACTGCGGGCTTTCGCCAACAAACGAGCTTCCGAGATCGGGAGGCGTCAGCCCGCGTTCCAGCAGCTTTGCCCGCTGCCGCAGCGCCCGCCGCTCCAGGGCTCGCTGAATGCGAATATCGAGCTCGTCCAGGGGACAGGGCTTGACCACGTAATCGAACGCCCCGATGCGGATCGATTCGATGGCGGTGTCGATGGAGCCGTGCCCGGTCAGCATGATCACTTCGGTGCCCGGCGCATTCGCGTTTATGGCCTTCAGAGCCTCCAGCCCGCTCATGCCCGGCAGGCGCAGGTCGAGCAAAACAACTTCTGGTTCGCCCCCCACGACTCGCTGGATCGCTTCTTCGCCCGAACTCGCGGTCGTGACTTCGTAGCCGAGCCGACGCAGTTCGCCCGACATCACATGCCGGAACGCTGCGTCGTCGTCGACCAGAAAAACGGAGGATGGTTTCACAGTCCAACCTCTCGCTCCGAGCCGGTATGGATTGCCGGTAACACCACCTCGAACATCGATCCTTTGCCTGGAGTACTCTCGACCCGAAGATCGCCTCCCCACTTCCGCACAGCGTTCAATGAAAGGAACAAGCCGAGACCGGTGCCGCCTTGGCGCATGCTGAAAAACGGCTCAAAGAT
>JASHUH010000104.1 GCA_030040115.1 Acidobacteriaceae bacterium
GACTGAGGGCTGAGGCCTTCACGTGGACGATGGCGAATCCATTCCGGCCAACGGGTTCGGCGAAATCACCGTATACCGGGCTGCTTTTGGGCGCATTTACAACTGCTGCTTTCATCTCGATTTCCTCCCTGATGAGTTTTTAGAGGGCAGATCGTCGACAGCCCTTTTGGGCTCGACTTGAACATCGTACAATAAACTTGTACAGTGTTCAAGTATGAGACGCAAGAGTTGATATGCTGGATTCATGAAAGTGAATCGGGAAATTCTGACCCGCGGCGCTCTCGACCTTCTCAATGAGGTTGGCTTGGAGGAGCTTACGCTCCGGCGTCTTGGGGCCGCACTGAAGGTCCGGGCCGGAGCAATGTACTGGCACTTCAAGAGCAAAGAAGAGCTGTTGAACGAGATGGCCACGTTGCTTCTCGCTGATGCCGCTCAGGAACTGGTGCCGGCGCGCAAGCAGGCAGACTGGAAGATATGGGTGGCTGCGTTTGGCGAGGGTTTACGGAGAGCACTGCTTCGCTATCGGGACGGGGCGCGCATGGTCACTGGCACAAGGCTTACGAACACTGAATACATGAAGGCTACCGAGATCATAGGAGCGCAACTGATCAAAGCGGGATTCACTTTACGGCAGGGCGTTGTTTTACTCAGCACGGTTTACAACTACACGCTCAGCTTTGTGATTGAGGAGCAGGCTGTCTTTCCGCGTCCAAGGGAACGCTCGGAAAAATACGATATCCAAAAACGAAGTGAGGCTCTCTCCTCCGAGGCGCTCCCACTGATGCGCCAAGCAGGGCCAATTCTTTTCGACCGATTTGACCGGCGGTATAAAGAAGGTCTTGCCCTCATCCTGCAGGGCGCCGCTTGCCAACTTGAGGCTCGAAAGAAGGGTTAGCGTGTCTCCGCCAATCCACTCTCGTTACATGCCGAACCATGGCAGACTTGACATGAGCAACCAGCGTGGCCGCGGCCCTTCGCGATAATGGCGGAGGCCGGATCATCACCACGGAGTTCGAGGTTGCTAAGGTGGCGCGGGCCCGCGAGAATCTGAAGGAAGCCGGTCTGCTCGATCTGGTCGAGATTCGCGAGGACGACGCCCTTGAGACACTGGCCCGCGATCTGCCCGAGTGTGGACGAAGCCCAGAAGCGCATTGCGCCGGGACGGTCCGCAAACCACGACTATTGTGGTCGGAATTCAAATCTATTTTTGTTTGTGGAACGAAATCTCCCATTGCGTGCTCTCCCATAGGCACTCTTTGAGATTTAGACCCACCCCACCCATCCTTTCCGCGCCGTGGCAGGTTTCGCCTTGCTTTCGCTCGCCTTCGGCGCTACTCTAGGTGTGCGTATGCTAATCAAGGTTGGCAAGAAACCGAGACGCAAGGCGAGCCGTTCACGGTTGCGCGTTTCGTCGTCTGGATTCGCCGGGCCGAAGATCAAAGATCCCTGCTACGGCACACAACTATCGCCGGAGAGTCTTCGCAAGGCCGAAGCCGAGAGCATACACAACCTGGATTTGCTGGACGGCAAGCTACGGTGTGACGATTGCGGGGCGTTCGTGAGCGCGCGATACTCGGAGCAACACAAGCGCCTCGTACTATTCCCGTCCCCTCATACCCGTTACAAAGCGCCGCCGTCGCCCCCACGAAAGCGGTTCGACACAAAGCGAATCCCGCGCTGATTCGCCGCCGTACAATTGAAGCGAACAGCCGCATCAGGATTCTGCAAGAGGAAAGTATGCTCAGACGGGGCTTACATCTCACGGTTGTGTTGACCGGGCTGATGTGTGGAGTCTGTTGGGGACAGCAAAACCAGAGCGCCTTGCAAACCCAACTTGACCGCTATTGCGAGCAGCGCGGCAAAGAGCAGATTGGTAATGATGACAAGCCGATCCGGGTGGAAGCATTTTTCAGCCCGCGCATCAACACTTGCGTGCAGTTGGAAGTTAGCGGTGACCCGAAATACTGGCATTACACAATCAGTGACATCACAAATGGATTTATGCGGGGGCCGAAGTGGACGAAATCTGAGACGCCATTAAAGGTGTACCACTACGAGCAATTCGGTAGTGCAAATGCCGAGGGGTACTGGGTGTCCACTGACCCAAGCCCTGACAAACAGTTGGTGGGACAGACCGCCGTTAAGATCGAATGCACCCGAGACGATCACATTTGCAGAGAAAACGATGCGTCCATGCTTATGGGGATGCTTCAAGCCGATACGGAGGAATATGAGATTTCAAGTTGGACGAACAGCGGCATTGAGGCGGACGATACTGGCACGGGTATCTGCGGGATCGGGCACAAGCTGTCAATCGACTTTGCCAGCAATAGCGTAGTAGTCACCGATTATCCAACGAAGATTGAGAACGGTAACCCCAAGAATCCGCTCCTCTCGTGCAAAGCATTCCAGAATGCCAATTCCTACGCGCTTCACGGTGGCAGCTTGATTTACTACGGCCAAAATGAACTGTTTGACTGTAGCAGCGACGGAGTGAACAACGCCATACTGTCGAAGGTTATCGCGTTCCACGGAGATGTTTCCGACAAGAGCTATTCCTTGTGGATGGATAACGGCGAAGGCGGTCCAGCCGCGACAATCAAGACTCCGCCGAAACCGTACACCCGGAGCGACTGCGAGCGCGCAACTGCGAAAAAGCTGGAAGAGCTAAGAGGTAATTGAAGCGGGCGCGGCGCGTCTTCCTTCCGAGGCATACAATACACGCATGGATTGCCCGGAAATGGAAGCACTGAAGCGCGACGTGTTGCGGGGAAGCGACGGGCGAGACTGCTATGTCGTCACACTGGACGACGAATGGGAGAGCCGGGAAGCCGAAGAGCACATCTTGCAATGGCTCACGGAGCGCGGCCTTGGACATTCTGTTTGGCGTCACGGAGACACTGTGTACGTCTCTCCGCTTCCGTTGACTGAGGAAGACTGGAAGGAAGTCCTTGCTTCAGCCGGAGAGAAAATGTGACCGGCGCTCGGCTGAAAACCGCCCGCGCAATTTTGTGCTAATTTGTGCTACCGATACGTTTTTCAGGCCGTTTATGCCGTTCTTGCCTATTGGAGAATCAACAACTTATTTGTTTTCAATACGAGAGCGCGTTCGATCCCGGCCCGCGCCTCCAGTCTTTTCCGCCAAATTCAAGGTTTCGTGCAGAATAGCGCCATTTCACGCTTTCCGCTGGCTTGCCTTTTTGGAGTTTCCCCGATCTTTGCCTGAGTCACGCTTCAGACACCAGACCAACAAAAATCCTGTTTTCGCCGCGCCCAAGCACGCCGGAAAGCCGCATGCCGTCGATCACTGCGCAGAGCAGAATGGGATATACCTGCTGATCATTGCGGAACCGGAGGATTTTGGCTCACCGATTCAGTGGGCCTTTTACTACGGCCTTCTCCGCAACCGTGCGCCCCCCAAACATGATAAAGTGCATTCTGCAAACAACTGCGATTCAACGTGTGTTACGTAACTCGAAAAATACTTTGCAGCATTCCCAGCGGCGCCCCCCCCCGAGCCGCGCGGGAATGAAGGATCAATATTTATGGAGTTGGAGGGGGAAGGCTGCCGTTCCGCGGCAACAGCGCGTTCATTAATGGAATTCAATGCACGCTTCCGCGCAAACAAAGCGGGTGCGGCGGTTAACGCGAGGGACACGATGAGCAAGCTCCGGCTATTTTTTCCTGCTGTTCTGGCGGCAACGGTCTGGGCCGGAACAGCGTTCGCGCAACCAAACCGCACTACTTGGAAGGATTATCTCGGGGGACCGGATAGTTCGCACTATTCGGCTTTAAAACAGATCGATAGAAGCAACATTGACAAGTTGGAAGTGGCTTGGCGGTATGCAACCGGCGACGACCTGATCTACACCTTCAGTCCCCTGGTGGTCGATAACGTCGCGTATTTCGCGGCGCAACATGGCGCACTGGTTGCGGTGGACGCGACGACGGGAAAGCAACTGTGGGTGCATGCCTTCGCGACGCCGGGCGGCATGTCTTCCCGCTTTGGCGGCATCGCCGGCCTGCGCGGCGCGACCTACTGGGAAAGCAAGGATGGACAAGACCGCCGGCTGATCGTCGAGTCAGGAGGCTTCCTGCAGGAAATCGACGCCCGGACGGGTAATCTCGTGGACGCCTTCGCCGATCGCGGGAAACTCGATCTGAGGTTGGGCCTTTACCGAACCACCCGCCCGCTTGCGTCGAGGACGCCGGGCCGCGTCTTTAAGAACCTCATCATCCTGGGCAGCGCAACGGGCGAGGGGTATTTGGCTCCTCCGGGGGATATTCGCGCGTTCAACGTACTGACGGGAAAGCTTGCCTGGGTTTTCCATACCATCCCGCGCCCGGGTGAGCCGGGATACGACACCTGGCCCAAAGACGCGTACAAATACATGGGTGGCGTGGACGCATGGGGCGAACTCACCGTCGATGACAAGTATGGAATCGTCTTTGTTCCCCTGGCGTCCGCAAAATATGAACTTTATGGTGGAGACCGGCCGGGTGACAACCTCTATGCCGATTGCATCGTGGCTCTGGACGCCAGCACCGGCAAGCAGCTTTGGCATTTTCAAACCGTTCACCACGATCTGTGGGACTACGACCTGAACGCCGCCCCCCAGCTGGTGACCGTGAAGCACGACGGAAGAATGGTGGATGCAGTGGCCGTGGCCTCGAAAAACGGCTTCCTGTACGTATTCGATCGGGTTGCGGGAAAGCCGCTTTGGCCCATCGTCGAGCGCCCCGTCCCGCAAAGCGACGCGCAGGGTGAAGTCACCTCCAAAACGCAGCCTTTTCCCACCGTAGTGCCTCCCTTCGCGCGCCAGGGATGGACCATGAACGACATGTACACAGGATTCATGAGACCGTCCGAGATCGCATGGTGGAAAGACCGCCTTTCGAAAGCGCAGGCCGGTTTCTTCATGCCTCTGGGGGTGGGGGTCGACACCATCAACCTTCCCAGCGTGAACGGCGGCGCCTTATTTTTCGGAACCGGTGCGAATCCCACCAACGGCACTGTCTACGTCGTCTCGAAAGACATGCCCTCGATCGTCAAGCTCGTGCCGGCCGGAGAATCGACCACCGCCAATGCAGGGGGATTGGTGCCGAGTTTCCCGCCCAATGCGCCGCGACGGACGAGAGGAGGATTTCCGACCGCGGAAGAAATGGGCCGCGGTGTTTATGAGCAGAACTGCCAGATGTGCCACGGCGCGGACTTGAAGGGAGACCGCGGACCGGCGCTCGATACTGTCGTCAGCCGCCTGGGCGAGGACGCGACCCGCAACACCATCGTGAAGGGCAGAGGGGATATGCCCGCGTTTTCCACTTTGCCCACTCAGTCCATGGATTATCTCATGGCCTTTCTGAAGCATCCCGAATTGGCGCCTCCGGGTTCTGCGCCTTCGGCTGCCATGCAGGCGATCATACGGTCGATGGCCGAGCCCGACTATCCCGCCGGCGTCAAGCCGCCCCCATCGCGTTATAAGACCGGCTACGGAAATGAACCTTATGTGATTACGCCGCCATGGAGCACACTCACCGCCTACGACCTGAACACCGGCAAAATCAAGTGGCAAGTCCCCTACGGCGGAATTCCCCAGGCGCCTCCGGACGACCAGATGCGAGGAAATGCGTATCCCAAGAGCGGGCCGGTGATTACCGCCGGTGGATTGATCCTGTTTGCCGGCAATGACTCCAAGCTTTACGCCTTGAACAGCGCCACCGGCGAACTGATCTTCAGCAAAGACCTGCCCAACGGGTCCCAGGGTGTGCCCGCGGTGTATGAAGTGAATGGCCGCGAATATATTCTGCTCGCCGTCAGCGGCGGAGGCACACGCTATCCCAAGGGCGCTTACCTTCCGCCCGGCGGTGTCATGAATCCCGAGACATGGAAGGGGTATATGGCGTTTGCGTTGCCTGCCTCCGGAAGCCAGAATTAAAGTCAAGCCAGAGAAGGTGCATCTCGAAGCCGCCCATCCCCGCCTACGTGACCTCAACGAGCAGCGAGTTGAATCAACCTTGGCGGGAGGCGGGATCTCGGGTTTCGCCCGCACGTCGGCCGTTCATTCACCAAAACCGGAAATGTAGCCGGGTGAAGCCCCGATCGCGCTTCAATGCTACTGCAAGTGCTGAATTTTGGTTCCCGGTGGGACCTTTACGACAAATTGGTCGTTGTTCAGGTTCATGTTTTCTGTAATTTTTTCGATTGCTAATTCGAGCTGGAAACTTTCGAGCGGACGCTTGATGGTGATCGTCTGCGGATAGGGCCCAAAACCGAAGGCCTGATAGTTGGCGTAGGTCACAATGGTTTCCTCGTTGCCTTCGCTGTCATACAAATCCTGCTCGTACGGCAGCAAGTCGCTGCGATGAAAGGTGATCACGCGCACCGGCGTTAACTGGCGACTCCCGGAAGTGGGCCGGGTGATGTTGAGGATGTACTCGGGGATCAATAGCAGATGCTTCCTTTTGACGCCCTCCACGGTCTCCGAGTCCGCGGTCACGGAGTAGGTGTCGTCAGGCGGTATCCCCCGCACTACCATGGCGTCGTAAAAGAACCCCGGTCGCAGATTCTCCATCATGCTGGAGGATTTTTTCGTGAGTGTGTCCGGGCCCTCGTACGCCTTCTCGTAATGAGGAATATAGAGGGTAAAATTCTCGCCGTCGCTCGCCATATCGAACATTTCCGTGCCGATCACCGGAACCCGGCCATAAACCCGCAACATGCCGGGCTTGCGCATAAGGATATTGGCGCGGAACGTGGTGTATTCCTTTTCCACGCCCTGCTCGGATTTGAACTGCGTAGCTTGAATATCGACCGTGGCCGTCAAACTCGTGAACGCGTCCCAACGCCGATTGAGTTGCGCAATCAACTGCTCTGGCGTGACGGTGAGCACGTTGGACGGCGGTTCAGGAACGGGCAGATGGCGGATTCTCCTGAAGAAAAAACAACCCGAGAGCAGCAGCGGCAGCCCCAGCGTGGCAAAAGAAAGAAACTGGCGCGCCATTCTCATCGTCTACCGTACCGTTTCAGCGCCTTGCGATAGCCGTCCACGTTGCGGAGGTGTTGGTCCAGAGTGTCGGAGAATAAGGAGCGCCCCTGGGGATTATCGCTGGCCGCCACGAAGTAGAGATAATCGGTCTCCGCAGGGTGCATGGCGGCGCGCAGCGAGGGGATACCGGGATTATCGATCGGCCCTGGCGGCAGGCCGGTATGGAGATAGGTGTTGTACGCGGTATTGCGGTCCAGGTCGCTCTGGTAAAGAGAGCCGCGCCAAAGCCCTTCCAGCTTCAGCCCGTAAATCACCGCTGGATCGGCCATGAGCGGCATCTTTTTTTGAATTCGGTTCACATAGACGCTGGCCACCAGCGGACGCTCCCCACCGACCGCCGTCTCGCGCTCCACCAGCGAGGCTAAGGTCACCACGTTGTGTACGTTCTCCGTCAATCCCAATTGCGTGGCCACTGACCTGAAGCGCCGCACCATGACCGCCAGGATGTCGTCCGGCGAGGCCTTGGGCGAAAACCAGTAAGTATCCGGAAAGAGATAACCCTCCAGGCTCTTGGCTCCGGGATCGAAGTCGGCGACCAAGCCCGCCTGGCTCACCAACGCATCGAGAAACGCCCGGCTCGAGCTGAATCCGGCCGCTTGCACCCGCGCCGCGATATCGAAGCAGTTGGCGCCCTCAGGGACGGTCAAAGCGATGGTGAAAACGTCTCCGCGCGCAATGCGCTCATAGACCTCAATCAGCGGCAGGGGATGACTGAATCGGTATTCGCCGGCCCGGAGACTTCCGCGCTCCAGGAAGCGCGTCATATCGAAGGCGTACCGGCTGCGAATCACCCCCGCCCTTTCCAGTTGGCGGCCGATCAGCATGGCGGAGGAGCCGGGCGCAACATCGACAATCGTCTCCTTTTGCGGCCCGTAGGGGACCAAAATCATCCACCCCGCTACCCCGACTGCGGCGAGCGCCCCGAGAAATACCGCCAGCAATAGATTCACCGCCCGCGAACCTTTTTTGTTTCTGCTCCTTCGTGTGCGGTTGGTCATTCCTCTGCGTTTCGATCCTTCATTTCGTTTAGGACGAGAAGAGACCCGCTCGGGACTCTGTTCTGTTTTGATTCTATCGGGCGCAAACCGGTCCAAAGAATAATCGAGAAATCAGCTTCTAACCGCGGTTCAGGAAATACTATGGGTTCCTGGACTCGTGTGGGTCCGCCGCTCCTTATCACCCGAACGACGAGAACCTGTCGCTAGCCGCCGTATCGCTAGGCGCCGTAGTGGAGCGCGTCGGCTCAGCTTCTTTAGTTTCTCGGTTAGTGTTCCTGAACCGCTATAAGCTGGAGGTGTGACGCGAAATGGAGCCGGGCCGGCAGCCGCGCTATTTGGGTTTGGACCTGGGAAATCGCCGGATCGGGGTCGCCGTATCGGACCAACTGGGCCTCCTTGCCCATCCGGTCCTCACGTTAACCCGCACGGGTAAACGGCGGGACGATCTGCGCTCGCTGGCGCGGCTTTGCCGGCGTTTCGGGGTGACCGGCATTGTGATCGGTCATCCGCTGCGGCTTTCTGGGGAACAAAGCCCACAGGCGGCCCGGACACAGACTTTCGCCGCCGAATTGGGAAGTCTGACCGGATTGCCGACCCACCTTTGGGACGAGCGCTTGACCACGCACCAAGCCCACCAAATGCTCTACGAGGCCGGACGTCCGCGGCAGGCGCACCGGCGCGTGGTCGATCAAGTGGCCGCCGCGCTCATTCTGCAGTCGTTTCTCGATGAAACGCAGAAATCGGGGAACCGCGGCTCCTGATCGCTTTCCACGCCCCGCCGCCCAGCCGGTAGTGGCTCAATTTGAATTTCGCGGCTTGTAAGGTCCGCGCTTTTCCGTTTTCGGTTCGGGCATCAACGCGATCAATTCGTCCATGCTCCAAACGTGGTCAGCCAATCCAGCGGCAACGGCTGGCGTAGTTTTCAGCGTCTGGTGAGTGCGGACGAAATTGCAATACATGAAGTGAAGCGCGACGGCATAGGCGTGATTGTCCAGCTTCTTGCTGAATCCGTTTGTCAGCCGGGTAAAGCGACGCATGTGCATTCTCATGGTGAGATTCTGTCTCTCCACAAAGCTGGTCGAAATGTGCTGCGGGTCGGGATCGCCTACCACCACCTTGCAATCGGTTCCGATGCACTTCGCAGGGCTATACCGGCCTACTGTCTCTTCGGATGCCCCATAGATTTTGTGCAGGGTCGCGTAATCAATATCGGCCCCGAAATTCTCTTCTACGGCTTCGAGGTAAGGCTTGTGACCATCGGTGGTCAGTTGGACGCGCCCACGAATCCGCTCTGCGCAATCCTTGATGAAGTCATAGGCCCAATCCGCGCCGCGTCCGCCGACGAGGTAACTCACGACCAGCTTGGTATCGGCGTCCAGTCCCACCCACGTCCACACGTCGCCCCATCCGATTTCCTTTTTGTCTGGCGATGTGTTCTTTTGCTTGGACCCAACGTAGGCCCAAATCTCATCGCATTGCAGACGGCGGACTCGCACGTTTCGGACATGGGCATCGTGGTATTTCATGCAGGCTTCGCCAAGATTGACTAGCAGGGTGGTGATCGTATTCCGCGCGATTCCGGTCATGCGAGAGACAGCCCGGAGGCTGGTCCCTTCGACCAGTGCCGAAATGATTCTGACCCGCTCATCTGGGGAAAGCGAATTCATATTGATAAGTATGCTTGAGTTAAATAAAATAGTCAAGCATTATTTTCAAGTTCAAAATGGGAAGGAAAATCTTCGTGGAAAACTTGGTACGCCCGTCACACCACTTGAGACAAAAATGTTGCCAATCGGTGCCGCCTCCATGCATCATGAATGGTGAAGGAAGGTATCCTCGGTGATAACTTTCCTCACTTTCCCCTTGTTGATACCACCGAAACGTGTTATAATCGCCGCTTTACGCAGCACTTGCTGGCTGCGTCTAACGATAGGGGTGTCTCCATGGACCTGAACATTCGTGCATTTCGCACCGTACAGGCGGCCCTCTCAGACTCTCCAGCGCCGAATAAGCGACAGGAGGCTTCTCGTAAGGGTGGAATTGCGGGAGGCCGCGCGCGCGCTAAATCCATGAACGCAGCAAAGCGAGCTGAAATTGCAAGAGGGGCGAGTCTAGCGCGCTGGAACCGAAGGCGCGATTTGGAAAAAGTTGCTGCTACTGTCCATCCATAGGGTTGACTGAAAGAAATGAACAACGAATGCGTAATTGATGAGGGGCTGTTCTGCCACTCTGAGAGGTCGGAGGGGCTGCTCTCCTTCCTGGTCTCGCGCGCGAGCAGCGCGAAACGCTCCCTGACGCCCTCCGCCAATGACGTGCTGGCGGGTTGCGCCGATGCGGTGTCTCAGATTATCGGTGCAGCCGTGGCGACCCGCAGTAAGGCAGAATTCTCGCGTGCTTTTGATGAATCGTTCCGTCCGTATGTGGGATTGAGGTTGGCGCTTGCTCATTTTGCAAAGGCCGTCATCAAAGAAAATGTGCGAGAGCAATTGGTCAGGGAATCCATTTGCGAGATAGAAGCTGACTTTCGTGACAAGGGTATGGCAGCCTTTGGAGCCACGGTGCGCGATCAAGCATTGTTCACTGTGTGGACGCTGCGCAAGATCAATGACCTCACGGTTCAGATTAATGCAGTTCCCGTCGAAAAGGGGAGTAAGGAGAGAGACGAGGAATTCTGCACAAATTTCAACCTGAATGTCCTGCGCGCACAATTCAGTCTTGACTGCCTAAATATGGCACTTGAAAAGGAACATCCCATCTATCCAGAGGTGCAGGAAGAATTGGTCGATGGTCTGCGCACCATGGTTAACGCCTATACATGGGCGAGACGTGGTCTTGAAATTAGGGTTCCGATGGAAGAGTCTGCGGTTAGCTTTTCTTCTCTCGACGATGAAGACTCGGCACTGATGGACTTTGCCTTCTCGGAAACTTCCGGACTATCGGATGACGAGAGAGGCGGAGATGCCGTTAGCTGAGAACGATCCTATCGACCAAGGCGAAATATATTGGATTACGCTCCCCGCTCGAGGGGGCAGAGAGCAACAAGGGCGTCGCCCGTGTATAGTTATGTCTCGCCGCATGGTCAATAATGGGAACCCGATAGTCGTGGTTCCCATGACATCTGAAAAACGTCGCGCGAATGCTTACAACATCGCGATTCCGGTCAACGAAATAATCAAGGATGTAGCCAGCCCATCCACTCCCGTGGATAGCGTGGCCTTGTGCGGTCACGTCTTTATGGTCGATAAGCGAAAACTCGAAGCCAGATTTGGGAAACTTTCCTATAACGCCATTCTCGCCGTTCAACTCGGCCTCGCCAACCTCTTCGACATCCGTTAGCGCGCCCTAATTTCAAATTGAGCCACTACCGACGTTTGTGAAGTATTGCCGCTCACGGATAAACTGTTGAAAATGAGGCTCTATATTTCCTCCAAGCCGGGGTTGAATTTTGGAGGAAGTGCTCGTAAGCTGTTGATTTTACGGGCGAGTAGCTCAACTGGATAGAGCACCGACCTTCTAAGCCGGGGGTTGTGGGTTCAAGCCCCGCCTCGCCTGCCACTGATTGCTCAACCACAGAAGCATTGTCTCGCAGCCGCAGATTCAGCTCCGCCCGACATTCACGGTGGCCCTCCGGGTAAAACTGCCCGGGGGCTGCCTTCTTCGATTTACAAGGGCGCTTCGCGCATGCGAAGCCAATGCCGATTCCGATCCGCTTCGGAGATTCACCTCAAGAGGAAACCATGGCTCGAAAGCTTTACTTACCTGGCGCCATTCTCATCGCATTTTCTGCCATCCCTGTTCTGGTGCATGCGCAATATAAGGCGGAGCGCAACGGTCAGGTGGTAACGCTTACCGACGAACATCACCAGACCATCGTGTCCATCGCTCCCGCAATAGGCGACATTGTATTTTCCATGAAGGTGAAAGGGCAGGATGTGATTTATTTCCCGTATCCTTCATTGGACGCCTTCAAGGACCATGCGGGTCTGGCCGGCGTCCCGTTGCTGGCGCCGTGGGCGAACCGGCTGGATCAGCAGGCTTTCTACGCCAACGGGAAAAAGTACATCTTCAATATGACGCTGGGAAATGTCCGCGGCGCGATCCCGATCCACGGCTTTCTCACCCGGGCCTCGGAGTGGCAGATCGAGGAGCTAAAGGCCGATGATCAATCGGCATGGCTGACTTCGCGGCTCGAGTTTTATCGGCATCCAGACTGGATGGCCCAGTTTCCCTTCGCCCACACTATCGAGATGACCCAGCGCCTGCATGATGGCGTTCTGGAAGTGCGGATTCGACTCGACAATCTCACCACCGATCCGATGCCGGTCGCGATCGGCTTTCATCCATTTCTCCAGCTCACCGATTCCACGCGCGCGGATTGGACCATTCATGTGAGCGCGAGGACCCATTACCTGCTTCAGCCGGACAAGATCCCCACCGGGGCGACCGAGCCGATCACGAACGAATTCAAGGACCCGGATGCGTCGCCGCTCAGCCAATACAACCTCGATGACGTTTTCGGCGATCTGATCCGGAACTCTCAGGGAAGGGCGGTTTTCTCGGTCACAGGAAAGCATCAGAAAATCTCCATCGAGTTTGGCCCCAAGTTTCAAGCCGCGGTACTCTATTCTCCCAATCCCGAAACCATCCCCCTGAGACCGGGGCGGCCTCCGCAGAATCCGAACTTTATCTGTTTTGAGCCCATGGCCTCGATTACGGATGTGATGAACCTGGAATTCGAGGGAAAATTCCACGGGTTGCAGTACATCGCTCCGGGCAGTAGCTGGAAAGAAAGTTTCTGGATCGTGCCGAGCGGATTCTGAGAATAGCTCTCTCATGAACAGCGAAGACCCATCCGGCAGTTCCGTCCCTGCCGCCTCGCGCGAGCGGTTCGGCGCCGCATACCGCGTCCTTGAAATCGCGATTGCCTCCCATGCCTTTCCCGGCTGCGCCTTTGGGGTGCTGGCCGGCGATAAGGTGGTGCTTCACGATGCTCTGGGCCGCTTTACCTATGACGATGACGCGCCCGCGGTCACCCCGGCGACGGTTTTCGATCTGGCCAGCGTCACGAAGGTTATGGCCACCACAGCCGCGGCCATGCTGCTTGTGCAGCGCGGCCAGCTCAGCATCGATTCCTTGCTCGGGGACTGGCTACCGGGCTTCGTGGCCGGACGCGAACCAAGCGATCAAGCCCGCCGGGTCAAGCTGCGGCACTTGCTGGCGCACAACTCGGGACTGCCGGGATATGTGGAGTTTTTTCGAAAGGTGTCTACGTCTGCTGCACTGCTGCGCGCCTGCTTCGAACTATCTTTGGAAGCGAGCCCGGGCGCCCGAGCCGAATACTCGGACCCTGGCTTCATTCTGCTCGGCAAAGCGCTTGAGTCGTGCACCGGCGAACGCCTGGATCATTGGGTGCGCCGCGAGATATGTGCACCGCTGGGGCTGGCGGAGACGGGATTTTGCCCCGCGCCCGCCCGCCGCAGCTCGATTCCGCCGACGGAAGATGGGGGCTGGCGCAATCGCCGCATGCAGGGCGAAGTCCAGGATGAAAACGCGTCGATCCTCAAGGGTGTCGCCGGCCACGCGGGGCTCTTCTCGAATGTGCCGGACGTGCTCCGCTTCGCAGATGCGGTGTTGCGGGCGCAAAGGGGAGAGGAAACCGGGCAAGATGCCGGCAAAGAAGCGAACTGGCCGAGTCCACGCCTGTTCGATGCCGCGACAGTGGCGGCATTCGCGCGGCGGCAGGGTCCGCAGGGAAGCTCGCGGGCGTTGGGGTGGGATACGCCTTCGGAGAAATCCTCCGCGGGGCGATACTTCTCGCCCCATTCGATTGGCCACCTGGGCTATAGTGGCTGCTCGATATGGATCGACCTCGATGCAGGCGTGGCCATCACATTGCTCACCAATCGCACCTGGCCTGACCGCGCCAGTCAGCTGATCCGGGAGGTGCGACCGGCTTTTCACGACGCCATCCGAGAGGCGTTGTGACTGCCATAGACGCGAGCCTTGGCGCCTCGGCGCAGATTTGGGAGGCCCGGAAATTCGACCCCCGGAAACTCAAGCAGGCTATACGTGGTTTTAACTGAACGCGGCCGCCCAGCCGACGCTGACCAGGAGGATGAGCGCCCACCAGCCGAACGCCGCCATGTAGCCGGAGCTGCGCTTAACTCCTGCCACCGTGGCGAGCCCGATGCTCATGAGCGCCACGGACCAGATGGTGGTGACATCCAGCCCGCTGGCCAGCTTGTAAAGTGCGGCGCTGGTTTCGAGCGGGTTCAGAAAGGCCCCCACGTTGGTGGGCGCGAAGTTGTTCAAGTTGAACGAATCCGGGGCCAGTCCCGCGTAGATGGCGACGGCCCCCAGCAGCGCTTTGATGGATCCCGGCAAGGTGGCGTAGAACCATACGGCAAAGACACTTCCGAACTTGGCCCTTCCTCCAAAGACAAAGTTGATGGTACCCATGAGAATGAGCGCCGCAACGAAAGAGACGATGAGCACGAGAAGCGGGC